>DATGXQ010000301.1:0-6311 GCA_035298905.1 Nostocaceae cyanobacterium
AAAATGGGCGGTTAGAAACCGCGTCTACACAAACAAAACCCACCTGCGTGGGTTTGAAAACCTTGATTTTTCATTAGTCCGCGTAGGCGGACTTTGCCTGTGTAGCCACGAATTCTATTCGTTAGGGCTTAAGTTTACACCGGTGATTTTTGCTACCCTACTACAACAGATCCAACCTTGGCTAAGACTTTAACCTGTAACCTGAAATGCTAAAGCGTAAGCGCACCAAATCCATAAGCCTTGTATAATTCCTAATCCAACACACCAACCCCAATGTGCTTTTTTTAGCCAATGCAATAGATAAGGAATTGCTAAAGCCAGGATGAATTCTCCGAGTATGATATAAATTGGAGCATTACCTAACATGGGAGTATGCTGATAAAACCACCAGTTAGCACCCTTAGCCCACTGTTCGTAAAGGGGAATGTTGATAACGCCGATAACTGCTGTCAATAAACAAGCAATTGCTAAACCAAAGCGCTCTGAAAACCAGTAACCAATACAGCCTAAATAAATTAATACATTTGCCCAAGCAAAAGGCATATACAGTGGAGACGAGATGATAAAAGGCCCCCCAGTTATATAAACAAGAGTACCCGTATTTTGCACTAACCAGGAGTCAGCCAGCAATTCTGTAAAACCCGCAGCTATGCCAAATAGTAAATATTTAGCCAGTAAGCTATCCCTATATCGCCAAGCATAGGCAATATAAGATAAAAGGACAATTACGGTAATTACAGAAGCCGCTATCCAGCCAGCACCTAACAGAGAACTGCTAAAGTCCCATGTGATGCCAAGCGCTAAGAGACCGCAGATAAATTTAATCCGTCGTGTTGAACTATCAGCAGAATCTAGAGTAGTAACTCCATCCTTTGAAGTCAAGGGTAGGAAAGGTGCAGATTTCATAATCAACGATTAAATCAAAGAGTATTTAAACAACAAATTATCTGACTGGCATTTTGCACATCAATTGGTAGTATATAAAGTTTTATCTAAAAAAGCCTTTGTTGATACTTTAATTTCAGGAAAAACGCTGAAAGCTGTGTTGACTTTAAAGATTTTTTGCCATTGCTAAAGGTTCAATTACCGTAATTTTACGGGATTAGATTCTCAATTAGGGAATAGTGAAATAAATTCCGCTAGTGTTATTTTTAAAATTTTGAAGATTTGATGAAGGTATATTTTCTTTGAGAGATTAATGTATACTGACAGTAATATTCACTACAGGGTAATTTGAATGAATTGTTGCCAGTAAGCAATTCATTTGCGTATTTGTTTGTATCTTACTCATCCCAAATTAGCAAAAGCTTAGTAACCAAAGGTTTTTCAATGCAATTAAATAGAATCGGTACTTTTGTTGCTGCATTAGTCGCGGCAGCTACATTTGACATGATTAGCACCAGCAAACCTGCGGCCGCCGTTAGTTTGGTAGGTTTAGCCGAAGACAGTACCCTAGTTCTGTTTGACTCAAGTAATCCTACTTCTACTAGCAGTGTCCAAGTGACTGGAATCAATGGTACTTTGTTGGGTATTGACCGTCGTCCCGCTAACAATCTGATCTACGGTCTGACCAGTACCAATAATATCTACACTATTAACCCCTTCACTGGTGTAGCTACTTTTGTCAGTACCCTTTCTGTCCCTTTCACTGGAGGTACTGTTTCTGGAGTGGACTTTAACCCAGTACCCGATCGCTTGCGTGTGATTGGTGGTAATGACCAAAGCTTCCGCATCAATGTAGATACCGGTGCAACTATTGTTGATGGATCACTGAACCCAGGAGACCCTAACGTTACTGCTGTAGCATACACTAATGCGGATACTAACCCCGCCACTGGGACTACTCTGTACGATATTGACTATATCAGTGATGCCTTGTTTATCCAAAACCCGCCTAATAATGGCACATTAGTACAAGTAGGTTCTCTTGGTGTGGATATTGACTCTACAGCAGGGTTTGACATCTTTACAAGTCAAGGGGTAAATACTGCCTTTGCAGCTTTGACTCCCGCTTCGGCATCAGGCTCTAATTTATACACCATCAACTTGAGGACAGGTGAGGCTACCTCTTTGGGTGCGATCGGCACAAATAAGCGTCTAATTGGCCTAACAACAACTGTCCCCGAACCCAGCATTACTCTTGCTTCTTTCCTTGGTGTCAGTGTCCTTGGTTTATTAGGTCGTTACCGTCGTCACCTCAAGTTAGCTAAATAGTCACCACAACATTAGTCAAAAGTCAGAAGTAAAACTGGCTTTGAAAATTTCCATCCTGTTATTCAAAGCTGATGCGGAGATTTATTCTCTACATCGGCTTTGATATTGAATAATTACAGGTATTCGCCAAAATGGGATGCACCCAAATTATGGAACTTCAATCGGAATTAAAGCATTTTCTGGCACATAGCTAGAATAACGTCCTTCATCCGATAACACCACAATTAAGCGCAGGGGATAATCTGGGGGAACCTGTAAATCTGCCCAAGGGACTGCTAATTCTAAACAAGTATTGATACCAACTTGAGCGCGACTAGACCGGGGATGCCATTGATAATTATCTCCTGCTTCGCGGAAATGAATTGATTGTGTCAGGAGGTTAATTTCTAAATGATGGTGAAATAGATAATTAACTGGTGCGATATCTGGTAATTCTGCTAATGGAATGGGACTATTTACCATAGTTTTATCGGGATAAAACCAAAGTAAATTTAATTCTCGCGGTAAATCCTTTCCTGCTTGGGCACCACGTTTAAAGTCTACCCGCAGATAAAAATTCAAATGATCTACCCCATACCAAAGGCGCTGAATTACACTGCTATTGTGCATTGTGCCTCTTGCACCACCTACTTCAATTCTACCTGCTTTATCCCAGTCTTGCTCATCACCTTTGCCATCAATGATGGGATGAATAAAACTTTTTGGTCGAGAATCTGCTTGTGCGGCATGAACTTCTACAGGTCTAGTTAAATAGGCCGGGATGGGTTCATTTAAGGCTTTATAAATGCCATATAAATGTTCACGAAATAGTTGGTCAAATATGGCATCATGATTTGATGAATGTCCTTCCCCAAACCACCAAAACCAATCAGAACCTTCCGCAGCATATAAAGCTTCCCAAGCAGCAGGATTATTTGCTTCTGTGGCTTCAGGATGATTTGCTAATACTTGCCTTGCTTGTGTGAGGTAGTCCCAAGCGCGATTTTTGGCAGGATCACCAATCCAAGTGGTAAAGCTACCATCAACCCAAGAACCACTGTGTAATTGTCCATTAGCAATGGTGGCTGTAGGCGGAAATTGTTCAATAAATTCGGAGACTGTAACGAGTTTGATATTTGGTTCGTTACTGAGACTTTGATATAAGGCTTCTAAGAAAAGTTTGCCATCTTGGGGATAAAATTCCCAGCAATTTTCGCCATCTAAAGCAATAGTAACTAACCAAGGTTGGTCGCTAGGACGTTCTCTTTGCATTCTGGCGATCGCTTGCAGGTGTCCAATCAGGTCTGATGCTGCCTGTTTAGCTGGCATTGACCCATAAGTAAAGCCAATTAAATCAGATAATCTATGGTCACGAAAGACGATCGCTAAATCACCAGCTGGTGTTTCTAATCTGTAGGGACGGTAGAGTAATTCTGGTTGCTGTACATTCCCCGCACCATCCCGATGGAAAAAGTGTCTGAGTGTCCAACCTAAAACCGCTTCATCTGAACAAATCCACTTAAAGCCTTGTTTAATAATGTACGGTAATATTTCTGGACTTACGGACTGTTCTGAAGGCCATAAACCACGGGGTTCTCTACCAAAGCGGTCTTTGTATAAATCCCACGCCTTCTCTAAATGTCTGGGAATATCTTCAGCCCACTGAAACCGATATTGGGGTAATGTCATTTGTGGTACAGCGACCCGACCAGAGTTAGTATCCGCTAACAAAGGTAGAATCGGGTGAGTGTAGGGAGTAGTCGTCACCTCCAACTGCCCATTTTCCTGCATTTTCCGGTGTTGGGGGATAATGCGGGCGAGAATTTCCCGTTGCTTAGAATAAATCCGTTGGCGATCGCCTAAACTAAAATTTCGCCCCTGTTGTAACCAACCGGCAATTTCTGGATCATCCCAAAACAATGGATCAATCCAAGCCAAATTATGCCAAGCTAATAAATCCCCATAATCTGATAATTCCCAATTTTCTAAACACCAACCGATGCCTTTATCCTGCCTTTGATAATACAACTCAGCATAACGCAGATGGGGATCAATTAAGGTATGGTGATTAGCATCAAAAAAATGCTCTACAATAAACTGTTTTTGTTCCTGGGTTAATTGTTCTACAGGTGTTAAACTCGCAGTAAGATAAGGGTCAAGAGCAGTACCCGCAATATAATCTTCTATTTGCAATATTAACGAAGGAACTAAATTTACCGTTTGGTGTAATTGAGGAAATTTCTCTAAAAGTAACACCAAATCCAAATAATCTTTTGTTCCATGTAATCTCACCCAAGGTAAGCGATATTTTTGGCTAGAGCCTTGAGAATCAGTACCTGGAGACTTATACAAGGGTTGGTGTTGATGCCAGATAAAAGCAACGTAAAGAGGATGAGACATAAGCAATAAAGATTAAAAATTCCCAATGTAATATTCCAAGGAAAAAGACAGAAACCAAAACGCAATTCCGTATAGATTGAAGCAGAATTTAAACTCTAAATCAATCAGCTAATTTTGGATAGAATGGGATAATCATCTCACAAAGTGATGTATTTATAGTTTAATTTTGGTAAAATATTATTGGCAGATGAAATCTCCAGCAGTTTGTATCTTGGTAAAACAGATAAATTAGCTATAAAAGCTGTGTTTTACTTCTGATTTCTTACCTCTGATACCAATTCACCAAAATAAAGTAACATACAGCAGGGAACAGGGAACTCTTAACAGGGAACAGAGTTGAAAGTCTCTTGGTATATGGCTTTTGTCTTAAAGTTTGTACCTCATTTACCCGAAATCTGCTGTAAGTAAACCAGCAAAACCTTGTACAATCTGACTTTCCCAATTTTGAATTTTGTTGGCGAAGCCTTGCCGAAGGCTATTTTGAATTGTGAATTGGTATAACTCCTGTACTGGTGAATCGACCTCCAGCCCTAGCACTGACCTCAACATACAAAAGGTAAAAGGCGAACAATCAAGTTTCTTGCCTTTTACCTTTGGCTATTTGCCTTTAGAGAACTTGTTCGACTTCGCTGATTTCTGGGATCATTTCTTTTAAGCGGCGTTCAATACCCATTCTTAAAGTCATGGTTGAACTAGGGCAGGAACCGCAAGCACCTTGTAAACGCAGTTTAACCACGGGCCCGTCTAGTTCTACTACTTCCACATTCCCACCATCAGACATCAGATAAGGGCGCATTTCATCTAATACTGTTTCTACATTGTCTAATGTCAGTTCCATAATCTGAGACCTGTTAAGTTAACTAAATTGGTAATTAGGTTGGGGAGATACAAAGTTTTCTCCCTTACCCAACATACCCAAAATTTGATTTTCTGTCCGTGTTATAACGATCCTAACTAATTGTTGCTAGTTTTTTGACTAAACAATGGCGGGTTCTAGCAGCTTGATATTGGAATAGCTGAACTCAGTCATCGAGTCCGCTATATCTCCCGATGAATTTTCATACTCTTCCACCACCTGTTTAGTCAGGATATAATAATCACCAAATTTTTCATAACTATCAGTAAATTTCAACAAGCTGGTTACTTCGTCAGTTTTAGAATTAGAGAAAGTCACATCATAGCGACTGGCAATATAACCAGCACCAGTATCAAAAGTTTGTAATGTGTCAATAGTTACGGCTATTCGCCCCATTACCCGTCTTTCTTGGTAAATTTGCTGGTCACGAATTTGATATTGGGCATCTAAAGAGTCACCTTTGACAAAAACTGTCACTTTCCCATCTGCATCTGTCTCACTCAGGGTAAATTCGTGCTGACTATGTAACTTTAGCAAATCAGAAGGCTGACGACGGGTGACTATTTCCTGTAATTGTACCTCAATGCCCTCTTCTATCTGCTTATTAGCTACACCTGTCACTTCTACACTTAAATCGCGGTTAACACGAATCTGTCCTGTAAAAGCTTGATTTCCCTGGATCAGTTGCACATCTGCACTATAACCAGGGAAATTTTCATCCCAAGTATAACGACGTGCTGTAGCGGTTTGGAAGAGAACCCCAGCTGTTGACTGAATTGTCATAAAACCACTTTGACTTCACTCTTTTTAAGTTTAATTCAGTCAGCCTGGGAGATGGGGGGATGGGGTGATGGGGTGATGG
>DATGXQ010000302.1:0-6012 GCA_035298905.1 Nostocaceae cyanobacterium
ACTTTGCCTGTGTAGCCACGAATTCTATTCGTTAGGGCTTAAGTTTACACTGGTGAGCACTGCCATGTCCCTACATAATCTATATGTATTAGGGTTTTGGTGAAATAGTATCAGACTCAACTCTGATGATAGAAAAACTCGGCTCAAGCCGACTATTAATGATAAATTTAGTCCGTTTTAACGGACTTGAGCTATTAGCCTAAAATTGATTTTAGGGCGGTGCGTCTCCAGAATGAAATAGCCCTGATTTATTATGTATAAATTAAGTTAATTAACTTGCAATTCATAGATGGCGATCGCTGTATCTTTTCCCTTAACTTTGACGGATTTATCTACTAATCGCAGACAGAACAATTCAGGATGCTCTAAACTATTAACTACTGACTCTGTTACTAAAATTGGACAGCCATATTGTTTAGTTAATCCTTCGATGCGAGAAGCTACATTCACTGCATCACCAATGACTGTAGAATCAATGCGGGAAGTAAAGCCAACTGTCCCCATAACTACCTCACCGCGATGGATACCAATACCAACTGCAATTTTGGGTAATCCTTTTTGCGATCGCTCATAATTAAAGATATCCAAAGCCTGATGCATTAAGATTGCTGCTTGGAGTGCGCCATCAGTTGCTTCATCATCAAATAAAGCCATAATAGCATCACCAATATACTTGTCAATAAACCCTCCAGCTAGATCAATGGCTTGTCCCATACAAGCTAAATAATCATTTAAAAAAGTAAAAATTTCTAATGGTGAAAGTGCCTCTGACATTGAGGTATAACCTCGAATATCTGAGAATAAAATGGTCATTTTGCGAATAGAAGCCACACCTACTTGAATATTTTCTATTCCTTGGGGGGCGATTACCGAAACAAATTTATTGGGAACAAATCTTTCAAAAGATTCTAAAGTTTTTTGTAATTTACCAAAGGAAATTTGTAATGCACCAGACATTTCATTAAAAGAGTTTGCTAATGCACCAATTTCATCTTTACGGCGAATTTCTGCACGGTGTCGCAAATCTCCATCAGCAATTTTAGCGGCACTAGCTTGTAAACTGCGGACTGGATAACTTAAACGTTCTGCTAAAATATAGGCAAATATCCAACCGATAATTAATCCTACAGCACCTACTTTTAATACTTGATTAACGGTATTAGATACTGCCTGATCTATTTGCTTTAAAGACATCCCCAGCCGCACATTACCTATTTTTTCTCCAGATATTAAATAAATATTTGAAGATATTTCCAGAACTCTATCACCACGACGAGCGCGTAAATGCTTATGAAAATAAACATCACGCAAGATAAATGTTTCTGTAATACTGACTTTTTGATTTAGGTTTAATGCTTTATTTGTAATAGATAAAGGCACAAAATCAGGAATGTATTCACCTTGAAATTCAGATGTAGAAGATGCTATTATTTGATTATCTTGCCGAGCATCTGAAACAATGACATAGACAAAATCACTGTCTTCTTTCATAATTTTATCTATGTTCATCCGAATCTGACTCCAATTTGATTCTCCCAGTTCATTAACTAATGAGTAACTTAAAAATTCGGAAAAAGATTTACCCTGGTCTAGTTTTTCTTGAAGGTACAATTTACTGACACTTTTGACCCAAATCGTAACTATTGCTACAACTAATGCAACGATTAATAGTGTAGTAGAAGCCATGATCTGAGTACGAATAGAACGCCATTTTAAAAATTTCATGGTTGTTAATTTAATTCTTCTACAAACGTTAACCATTGCCAATTATTAGTTTCCCCTGGACAGTTATCACCATAAGCTAAGGTAATTGGACCTCCCATTTTAGCAGGAATTAACTGCCTCTCGTCACCCCATCTAGTCGCTAAAATAATGTCACATTTACGCACAGTTGCACTGGGTATAGTCAGGGGTTTGGCATTTTTTTGATATACAGGGACTTTGGTACTAATAACTATTTGTTCTTGATTGATAAATGGAATTTGAGAAGATGAGAGAATATCTCGTATTCGCACTCCATGTAGTTTAATTTTGCCGCTAGGCCAGCCTACTCGATAACCAACGGTTTTATTAATAGTAATTTGCTGGAGTTGGTCTAAGTCTGCCAAGCTTAAAATATGGCTACCTACTCGCAGTTTTACTGTTTCTGTACCGAGAATAATATTACTAACATAAAATGCCCAAAATGATTCAATATATTTGGTTTTAATTTGGGGATATTGAGTATAGGGAAAAACTAGATAAATCGGACCACCTTGCTCACGGGCAATAGGTTTACCATTTTTGGCTACTGCTAAGATAATTGGATAATCTAATAAATCTTGGACTTTAACTGTAACTTGATAGGAATCGTAACAAACAAAAGTTATTTCTTGGACATTTGCAGGTAAACCAATTTTTTTTAAAAGTGTAGAGACTGTGATGCCTTGAAACTCAAATATTTCTTGGGGATTTATAATATGATTAGGGTCAGTTGTGGAAACTTTTTCATTTGCTAACTCAAGGATTTGCTGCCAATTTAATTCTATAGCTTTACTATTTGCTGTCTGACCTTGGATAAGTAACTTCCATTCCCTTTGTTGGGCTTTTTTGGCTTGATCTGCCAGAATTTGAGCGTTGCGATCGCTTGCTTCTTTGCGCCATACTTCCAGCTGTTCTGTTGTTGGCTGTTTTGTGCAACCTCCCAAGCAGACAATAGCTGTAACGCAAGATACCAAAGCTAAGTATTTACAACAATCAAAGTAGGAGGCAAAAGGGAAGAGTCTTTTCCTGGGAGAATTTTCTTGATATGTCATTTTCATTTAATTATGTCCACCTGACTTGATTAAAGACAGGGGAAAAAGGGTGTTTTTAGGCATTTTGGTGTCAGCAGTTTATTTTGGTTATTTATCTCTTTAGCAAGTTGACAAACTAGCGTGGGTGACTTTGATCACAAATGGGGAGATAGGGAGACGCGGAGAGGGGAGACAGGGAGAGGGGAGACACGGGGAGGGGAGAGGGGAGAAATAAGAGTCTTTTTCTTTCCCCGCGTCACCGCGTCTTCTTTCCCCGCGTCCCCGCGTCCCCGCATCTCTTTCCCCAGTCCCATAGTTAAGAAATTTCCCAGAAAGATTAAACTTCCTGTCCATCTAATAATTCACAAGCCAAAATAGAGGCACACCGCTAGGCGTAAGTAAAATTAAAAATTCAAAACCTAAAAAGCGGATATTATGCGCTTTCTGATTAAAGGAGTGATATTACAGTGGTATTACAAGTACAAGGCAGCACCTACGAAGCTAAAACTCAAGAAATAGCTAAACAGTTATTAACGTCTACTCAAGAAAATCGCTCATTTTTAGCTTCTTTACGCGACCAAATGCGTTGGGATGATAAATTACTAGCTTGGGCGATGAGTAACCCTGGTTTACGGGTGCAATTATTCCGATTTATTGATACTTTACCAGCTTTAACTAATAAAGCAGAAGTCGCGGCGCACTTGCAAGCGTATTTAGGTGATGAGTCTGTGGAACTCCCTGCGGCTTTAAAGGGAATGTTAAACTTTGCTAACCCTGATTCCATGCCGGGACAAGTAGCTGCTAAAACCGTAGAAACCGCAGTCGAAACCCTAGCACATAAATATATTGCTGGTGAGAATATTCAACAAGTTATTAAAACTGTGGAAAAGCTGCGGAAGGAAAAAATGGCTTTTACCATTGATTTACTTGGTGAAGCTGTGATTACGGAAGTAGAAGCACAGTCTTATCTAGAACGTTATCTAGATTTAATGCAGCAATTAACCGCAGCAGCCCAAAACTGGCCACATATTCCGGCTATTGATGAAGCGGATGGTGTTGTTATTCCCAAGGTACAGGTTTCGGTAAAGTTAACGGCGTTTTATTCGCAGTTTGATCCTTTAGATGCTGAGGGGAGTGAACAGAAAGTTAGCGATCGCATTCGCATTTTACTACGTCGGGCTAAGGAATTGGGAGCGGCTGTACATTTTGATATGGAACAGTACGCTTATAAGGATATAACTTTAAGTATCCTGAAAAAACTTTTGTTAGAAGAAGAGTTTCGCCAACGGACAGATATCGGCATTACCATTCAAGCATATCTGCGGGATAGCGAAGAGGATGCTAAAGGTGTAATTGCTTGGTTAAAACAGCGCGGTTATCCCTTAACTATTCGTCTAGTTAAAGGTGCATATTGGGATCAAGAAACGATTAAATCTACACAGAAACACTGGCCACAACCTGTTTATAACGATAAAGCCGCCAGTGATGCTAACTTTGAAGCGATTACTCAACTTTTACTAGAAAATTACCAGTATGTCTATGCTGCCATAGGTAGTCATAATGTGCGATCGCAATCTCGCGCCATTGCCATAGCCGAAAGTTTAAAAGTTCCCCGCCGTGCTTTTGAAATGCAAGTGCTGTATGGTATGGGAGATAAATTAGCTAAAGGTTTAGTAGACAAAGGTTATCGTGTCCGCGTTTACTGTCCTTATGGTGAATTATTACCCGGAATGGCTTATTTAATTCGCCGTTTACTAGAAAATACTGCAAATAGCTCTTTTTTACGCCAAAATTTAGAAAATCGTCCCGTTGAAGAATTATTAGCACCTCCTACTCCTACTTCCTCCCCGCAAGCGGGGGGGACTAAGGGGGGGTTCATCGGTGCAGCAGATACAGACTACGCTGAAGAAGAAGCCAGAAGGAAGTCTGCACAAGCATTGCAAAATGTCCGTCAACAGTTAGGGAAAACTTATTTACCCCTAATTAATGGCGAGTATGTAAATACACTGCAATATGTTGATTCCCTCAACCCTTCCAACTTTAGCGAAGTAATTGGTAAAGTGGGGTTAATCAGTGTAGAACAAGCAGAACAAGCCATGCAAGCGGCTAAAGCTGCATTCCCTGGTTGGCGAAATACACCAGCTAAAAAACGTGCTGATATTTTGCGTAAAGCTGCTGAGTTAATGGAAAAACGCCGTGCTGAACTCTCAGCTTGGATAGTTTTAGAAGTCGGGAAACCAGTTAAAGAAGCAGATGCGGAAGTTTCCGAAGCGATAGATTTTTGTCGCTACTATGCTGACGAAATGGAACGCCTAGACCAAGGTGTAAATTATGATGTAGCTGGAGAAACTAACCGTTATCTTTACTATCCTAGAGGTATCGCCGTAGTCATTTCTCCGTGGAACTTCCCCTTGGCTATTGCTTGCGGTATGACGGTTGCGGCTTTGGTAGCGGGAAATTGTACTTTACTTAAACCGGCGGAAACCTCCTCAGTTATTACCGCTAAACTCACAGAAATCTTGATTGAAGCGGGTATTCCCAAGGGTGTATTCCAATATGTTCCCGGTAAAGGTTCCCAAGTCGGTGCTTACTTGGTCAATCATCCTGATACTCAGGTTATAGCTTTTACTGGTTCTCAAGAAGTCGGTTGTAGGATTTACTCAGAAGCCGCAACTTTAAAACCCGGTCAAAAGCACATGAAACGGGTAATTGCTGAGATGGGCGGGAAGAATTGCATCATTGTAGACCAAAGTGCTGATTTAGACCAAGCCGTTGTGGGAGTTGTGCAATCAGCCTTTGGTTATACTGGACAAAAATGTTCTGCTTGTTCACGGGTCATAGTCCCAGAAGCAATTTATGACAACTTTCTGGAAAGATTGGTAGAAGCGACCAAATCTTTGAACATTGGGGAAGCAGAGTTACCCAGTACCCAAGTCGGTCCAGTCATAGATAAAAATGCCCGCGATCGCATTCGGGAGTATATTGAAAAAGGGAAAGCAGAAGCCAAACTCGCCTTAGAATTACCCGCACCAGAACAAGGCTACTTTGTCGGACCCGTCATCTTTTCCGAAGTCCCGCCCGATGGTATCATCGCTCAACAGGAAATCTTTGGCCCTGTGTTAGCAGTAATTAAAGTTAAAGATTTTCAACAAGCTTTAGCCGTTGCTAACTCTACCAACTTTGGCTTAACTGCGGGAGTGTTTACCCGTACACCAGCCCACATCCAACAAGCCCAAAC
>DATGXQ010000303.1:0-13852 GCA_035298905.1 Nostocaceae cyanobacterium
TCCCCCCTCATCCCCAGCTAACCTAATAACCCATGACTAATGACCAAATTCAACGTATTGCTACAGTTCATCGTGTGACTGGTGAAACTGATGTGAATGTGACAATCAATTTAGATGGGACGGGTATCTGTAAAGCCTCCACAGGGATTCCGTTTTTAGATCACATGCTGCATCAAATCGCTTCTCATGGCTTGATTGACTTGGAAGTACAAGCCAAGGGAGACTGGGAAATTGATGATCACCACACTAACGAAGATGTGGGAATTACTTTAGGACAAGCATTCAGTAAAGCTTTGGGTGATAAAAAAGGTATTGTCCGCTTTGGTAATTTTCTTGCTCCTTTAGATGAAGCTTTAGTGCAAGTGGCCTTAGATTTTTCTGGTCGTCCTCACCTTAGTTATGGTTTACAAATTCCTACTCAACGGGTAGGAACTTACGACACCCAACTGGTGCGGGAATTTTTTGTAGCTTTAGTCAACCATAGCCAAATGACATTACACATCCGCCAATTGGATGGGATAAACTCCCACCATATTATTGAAGCAACTTTCAAAGCCTTTGCGCGATCGCTCCGTATGGCTGTAGAAGTTGACCCCCGTCGCGCTGGGACTATTCCCAGTTCCAAAGGTGTACTTTAAGGGGGATTGGGTATTGGGGATTGGGGATTGGGGATTGGGGATTGGGTATTGGGGATTGGGTATTGGGTATTGGGGATTGGGGATTGGGTATTGGGTATTGGGGATTGGGGATTGGGAAGATAAAATTACTCCCTCATTCTCCCCATCTCCCCATCTCCCCATCACCCCATCACCCCATCACCCCATCACCCCATCTCCCCATCTCCCCATCTCCCCAAATTGCGTTAAAATACCCCAACAGATAATAGAGGGTTGGGAATGAGTGCTGATATTAAGGTAAATCTACCGGATCAAGTTTACGAAATAGCGATCGCACCTGGTAATCTAGATAAGTTGGGTGAATCGCTGGCTAACTTAAAGCTGGGTAAAAAAGTGTTGGTAGTTTCCAACCCAGTCATATTTAAACATTATGGACAAAGAGCGATCGCCTCTTTAGAAAATGCTGGTTTTGAAGTCGCACACCATAACCTCCCACCAGGGGAACGCTACAAAACCCTTAACTCCATTCAAAAACTTTATGATGTCGCCTTAGCCAACCGTCTAGAAAGATCCTCCACAATGGTTGCTTTAGGTGGTGGTGTAATCGGTGACATGACCGGGTTTGCAGCAGCTACTTGGTTAAGAGGCATCAACGTGGTACAAGTACCTACCACTCTCTTAGCTATGGTAGACTCAGCCATTGGAGGAAAAACCGGCGTAAACCATCCCCAAGGCAAAAACCTGATTGGTGCATTCCATCAACCGCGCCTAGTGTTAATAGATCCTGAAGTCTTAAAAACCTTACCAGCGCGGGAATTTCGAGCAGGAATGGCAGAGGTGATCAAGTATGGCATAATTTGGGATGCCGAATTATTCACTCAATTAGAAGCGAGTAAACATCTCGACCAACTCCGCTACATCAAATCTGACCTGATAGAAAGCATAGTAACACATTCGTGTCAAGCCAAAGCAGATGTGGTATCCCAAGACGAAAAAGAAGCCGGACTGCGCGCTATTCTCAACTATGGTCACACCATCGGCCACGCCGTTGAAAGCCTCACAGGTTATAAACTCCTGACACACGGCGAAGGGGTAGCTATTGGGATGATAGCCGCCGGACAAATAGCCTTAGAATTGGGAATGTGGCAAAAAGAAGACACCGAAAGACAAGACGCTTTAATTAAAAAAGCAGGTTTACCCACAAAATTACCTAACAACTTAGACATAGAAGCAATAATCGACGCATTGCAACTAGATAAAAAAGTCAAAGCCGGAAAAGTCCGCTTTGTCCTCCCCACCGCAATAGGAAAAGTGCAAGTTACCGACGAAGTACCCACAGATACGATTAGAAAAGTATTGCAAGCTTTACTTTAAAGCTGATCCTATCTTTTCCCCTCCTCACTTGCGGGGTGGGGTTCTACAAAACCCAAAATCAAACATATAGAATATACATAAAATATATAAAATATATAAAATACAATTAGCCCCCAGCTAATTAAAATATGGTCTTACAAACAGACAAACAACTCACACTGCAAGAATTTTTCAACCTTCCCCCAGGTAAAGAAGATATTACCTATGAACTCGTTAACGGTCAAGCACTTCCCAAAATGTCACCGAAATTTTTTCACGCCAAACTCACATTTGTAATTGCTAATTTAATTTACCAATGGAGTCAAGAAAAAGGCGTAGTTTGTCCAGAATGGTCAGTCATCTTAACCAAAGAGAATCAAGATTGGGTTCCCACCCCAGATTTATTATATATTTCCTATCAACGTTTACCGCCAAATTGGAACGAAAACGCAGCCTGTCCAGTTCCACCAGAATTAGTAGTAGAAATTATCTCCGCATGTCAAACATTTGGAGAACTAACCGAAAAAGCAGAAGCCTATTTAGCCGCCAAAGTATCACGAGTTTGGGTAGTAGATAGTCAAGCCAAAAGTGTTAGTATCTTTTACCCAGATGCACCATCAAAAACATTTAAAGGAGATAGAGTAATTAAAGATGAATTATTTCCCGGATTAGAATTTACCGTCAACCAAATATTTAAAAACGCCAACATTCCCTAAACCTAAAGAGAGAATTTCAAATAGACAAATGCTGGAAAATTTATCCCTGAAACAGATTAGCTTGCTTCCTTATCTAACCCGTTTTAACGGGTTTCAGCTTTAAGCCAGAAATTGATTTCACGGCTTTCATCTAACTCCCAAATTGATTTCACGGCTTTCATCTAACTCCCAACTTGAATTTTTTAGTCAACTTGATTATGGTCTTACAAACAGACAAAGAATTGACCTTAGAAGACTTTTTAAAACTTCCTGTAGATGAAGGAGATATTACCTATGAACTTATTGATGGTCAAGCAATACCTAAAATGTCACCACAAAAACGCCACTCAAAACTAACTCGTGCATTCATTAAGATATTTGAACAAGGTTGTGAAGACAAAGGTGAAATTTATCCAGAACTATCTGTGAAATTAACACGTAGAGGTAAAGATTGGGTTCCCATACCCGACCTTTTGTATATTGCGGCTGAACGTTTACCAGCAGACTGGGAAGAAGAAGGAGTTTGTAATATTATTCCTGATTTAGTTATTGAAATTATTTCACCAGGTCAAACATTTGGTAAAATGTCATCCAAAGCCCAAGATTATCTAGATGCAAAAGTGCCAAGAGTTTGGGTAGTAGATAGCGAAGATAGAAGCATTACTGTATTTTACCCAGATGCACCACCAAGGACTTATAGAGGTGATGAATTAATTACAGATGCTTTATTTCCCTGTTTAGAATTTACAGTAGAACAACTATTTAAAATTGCCAAACTCCCTTTAAAGTAATTTTTCTTCACTTACAATATACTTGAAAATTGTAACTTTGCTTTTCAAGTGTTTAAATCTAAAAATAGAGATTCTAAATCCCGATATCCACTAACTACGCGCACAATTACAATACTATTTTCAAACACCCGATAAAAAATAATGTAGCCGTCTAAAGAAACACCTCTTAACATCGGGTCGAGGTGGCTATAACTACGCCCTATTTTGGGAAAACTCGCTATATTGCGACACTTCTTATTAAACTCCTGAATAAATCTTTCTCCCGCATCAATATTACGCTGGAGGAAATAATCTAAAATATCTTCTAAATCCTGGCTTGCTTCTATAGATAAAACATATTCCATTATTTTTGATTCTCACGCGCTATCCTGATTTTTTCCTGTAATCTAGCCATCACAACCTCACTATCAATCACCTCTCCACGTTCAATTTGTGCAAGTCCTACAGCCACTTTTTCCCGTGTTTCCTCTACCCATTGCTGATAACCTTTTTCCCATTCCGATAGCAGTTTAAGTGCTTTAATTACCACCTCATCAGCGTCAGAATATTTCCCGGTAGCAATATAAGCTTGTATTAATTCCTCTGTTTCTGGTTTAAGTTGAATATGCATTATCTCTTCTCCACTTTTTTAACCATCATCAACCTATTTTAACAATAAAACCTACTTTTTATTAGATTTGTGCTTCATGACTAAATTTTAAATCTAATTCTCCCGCAACAGCACATACAAATTATTAGCATTACCCCGCATTAAACGCAAATTCTCATCCAAATAAGTGACATCAGACCAGCCATTAAACTCAAGTTGAGATTCTAAAACCGCATCTGGTTCTACACCCAAAGCCGCACGAAAATCAGCATCACTCAAATCAGCATTTACGCTTTTTACAGAAGTTGCTAAAAAATCAATCGTCAGCCGTTTTTCATCAGTAATAGAGTAACGCGCATTAACTACAACAATTCCCGGTAAACCAGAACTAGTATTAAATTCAATTAAATTATTATATTGGTGATTTTCCGCAGCAACTTCTTGAAAAATCCCGTTAACACTAATTGGCACATTTGGCAACTTCCCAAAAGAAAGACGTGCTAAAGTCGTTTCTTTTTCCAAACCAAATGTACTATATAAAAGCCTCCAGCGTCCCTCAACCAAATCAAGATGCTTTGTCGGTTCAGGAGTCGGGTTAAGTGCTTCCACCTCTGCGGCTAAACTCTCGATTTTCTCTTTAATTTCCGGTGTGAGATTAAAGCCAATATCAGTAGATGTAGCCAGGTTAATTAATTCTTGTTTGAGATTTGTTAATTCGCTCATCAGATTTTTGATTAAATAGTTTCCTGATATTATAATAATACCAAATTCTCAATTATTACTCATTTCTATCTCTGCTGGTTTTTGCCAAGCTTCATAAAAGCCAGTATATGTTAATTTTTCAGCACAATACCACATTATTTGAAATAAATATTGGTAAACATGATAAGAATTTTCTTCATTTTTTTGATGTAAATCACTCTTAAAATTCAATACAATATCTAACGCTGTTTGCTCATTTATTATTTTTTGTAAGCAATTAACAATTGTTTTAAAAATATCTGTTAATTCATATGAGTCTTTACTCAATGAATACTCCTTACCAATTAGTAGATTCATCAAGACATAAATAACATTTCTATTGGCATATCCTATTTCGCTTAATCTCTCAACAGCAGCAATAAAATTCCAATAATCATTATCTGCATCGAAACCATCATTATCTAGATTTTTATAGCTTTTATTTAACTGTTGAATTAGGTTTTCAATATCATTGCAATTTTTAATTGGTTCTTCTTTCATTGCTTGTCTATATGATTCAAAGCTATCTCTCAATATTTTTCTAGTTTCTTTAGTTTGTAATTCGTATTCTTTTGTACAAAATTTTCTAGCATCTACATTATCAGGATTTGATTCTAACAGTAGAAAAGCTGCTTCTATTCCATATATACCTTTGCTTAGTATTTTAGTTAGTGCTTTTATAGCATATGAGTTAGTAGGATCTATTTTTAACAAAAATCTTGCAACTTCGATCAGGAAAGGCTGCTCCTCTTCTACTAACTTAAGAAAATCAATTAATTCTTTAATTGCTCTTTTCTTATCAGTTTCTTGTAAAGCTAATTCTGCTCCTTCAGTAATAGGTTTCAAAAATCTCAGATATCTAAATTCATGATATTCTATGTAACCAAAAGCTAATTTAATTACATCTGATACAAGTATATCGGCACAACTAGAATTAAAACTGCTAAATTCAGAAATCCCAGCAGCTGCTAAAAAAGATGCTCGGTATTTGTAAAAGTCACCGCAGTTATCATTAAATGATATTAACTTATTAATAAAGTCATTTTTTTGTGCTTCTATATTATTATCCTTACGACCTAACCACAATAAAATCACTTCTTTCCATTGTGGTTCAAAAATTCGGTAGCACTTATATTGTCCTGGGTTGTCTTTATCCTCTACTGGTTTATCTATATGTTCACGAGGTAAAAATGAATCCCAATCATCAATAGCTAATGCTGCAAAATATTCTTGAAATGTGGGATGATAAAAAGCATAGAGTTCTTGTGGATTAAGACGTTCTTCATCTATACCAATTTTATTCAGCCAGTTAATATCTTCCGCAAGTTTAAATAGAGAACTATCCTTAAAAACATCTTCAATAAATTCTTTAGTTAACCAAAAGCGGTTGTTTTGATTATCTAGACTCTTTAATGCTAATTCTTTTAATTTTTCATCTAGCTTCTTTCTAGTATCAAAAGCAATTTTAAATTCATCTTCTTTCCATCTATATACCTGGTCAACAAAATGCTGATAAAGTTCGGCTTTAGTATCTGGTAAGTTTCCCTTTAAATGCTCCCAAGCAGAACACAACATCATCAAGCGTAAAGGATTTTTAACTAAATCTTTAATTCGTTCTTTCCCTGGTTGATTTAAAGCATTTAGCAACTTAACCCCTAATTCTGGGTTACTTTTTTGGAAACCATCTTGAATAAATTTCTCTACTTGGTCTTGATTAAATTGCAATGTGCGATAGGCTTTAAAATTATTTAAAGAATAAGGGTTTGCTTCCCAAACATTTAAACGACAAGTCAAAATTAAATTTAAACCTTGACTCCAAGCTGTTAAACGGTTAGAAATCTCTGTTAAAGGACTTCCACTATTAACAGCCATCTCATCAACTCCATCCAACAATAACCAAATTTTACCAGTTTTTATTAATTCCTCAAATTCAGATTTGATTTGTTGTGTAAGGGAAAAAACTGCATATTGTAACCAATCATTTAAGAGATAATCTTGAAATTTTGGTGTAGGTGTGGGTAAACTTCCGAGTGATATCCAAATCGGCAAACCTAAGTTATTCTTTAATATCCAAAAAGCAATTTTTTGTAAAAGAGTTGTTTTACCTGCACCTGCTTCACCAATAATTACAATTTTTTTGTTTTGTTCGGATTTTAAAACCTGTTCTAAAAATTGTTGATATTTTAATTCTTCACCCTCCTGATATGCTGGTTGATAAGATTGAGATTGTGTAGGATTATCATCACCAAAACGTTTATCGGCTTGCTTGCGTTGTACTAATGCCAATGACACATCAATATCATCAATATTAAATGTCATTGTATCTGATTTCATTAATCGATTACTGGTTAATGATTTCCATTTATCTAACATGCTATGGCAAATATCTCGCCAGTCATTTAGACTTGTTTCTATATCATCAACACCAGAGGATGAATACCAAATATCTGCCCCTACAATTTCTTCTGGAAGTAAATCTAAAACACTGGCTATTAACTCAATAGCTTCTGTACCAATTTTGTATCCCCAATGAGGGCTAAAAAGTCTTTTAACCTGATAAATAGTTACATTTGCTTTTTTCTGGATATCTTTGTACGTATAACTTTTCTCGCGCTTTTTTGCTTTGAGTTTTTTTACACCATCTTGATTAGCAAGAAAACCTTTTGGTTTACGTGTTGGTTTCATAAGTTACAGAAATATTCAGCCCAATTATATTTTACACCAGGCGAATAGAATTCGCGGCTACACAAACAAAGTCTGCCTTCGCAGACTGTAAGATTTTCGGATCAAGTTTGGAAAATTTTAGAGTGCAGATTAGTACGAGTAGTTATCTGCACTTATTCGCCTCTAGCTAGTTGATGGTTGAAACGGCTATTTATTGAATCATCAACATTAGATTATTTGAAATATGACTGCACAAAAGCCTAAAAAATATTTGACTCAAAACTTAGCTAGATTACTGTCAGCCAAACAAAGAACAAAAACTATCTTCGCTGGTTTGTTGGTAGTGCAAATATTACTAATCAGTATCCACGCGAACTATCGCATTCAACAGGGTGATTCAGTAATAGAAATTTTGATTTGGATGCTTAACCAATGCTTTCCGGTATTAAAACAGGCTAAAACTCTGGAGGAGAAAAGCCAGAAACGCGACGATAAAAATGATCAATAATGATTGCAGGGGTGGGTAGAATGCTCACCCACAAGATTTTATACTAGATTTATGGTTGATTTTTGGGGGTTTTCCTTAACAAAAATATTCCGATTATATCAGTACAAATGGATTATTCTAGAAGGGTAAGGATTTAACGCCATTGAGATGAAGGAAATGTCTTTACACGATATCCAAGCTGCTTTACCCAGTACGGATGAGTTGCCTTGTTCTGATGATACGCCAGTGGATAACGAAGAGCAAAATTTTTTACCGAATATTTTACTGTTTTTGTTGAACTCGATTTGGAGCGATCGCCAAGATTGGTTTTTTGCAGTCGATATGGGATTATACCACACTACGGGAGTAAATCCCAGAATCCCTGTCGTCCCAGATGCTTTTTTAAGTTTAGGGGTAGAACGCAAAAAAGGGGGTAAATCTCGTTCCAGTTACGCTACTTGGGAGGAAAACTGGATAGTTCCAACTTTGGTGTTAGAAATGGTATCCCACACACCAGGGGGTGAATATGATACAAAAATGGATATTTATACCAAACTTGGTGTTTTATATTATGTTATTTATAACCCAGAGTTTTGGCGACGTGACCAACATCAACCTTTTGAAGTGTATAAATTGATTAATGGTACTTATCAGTTACAGATAGGTGAACCTTTCTGGATGCCAGAAGTCGGCTTAGGAATAGGCAGACATCGGGGAATGATTGCGGGAATGGAACAAGAGTTTTTATCTTGGTATAATCAGCAATACCAGCGTTATTTATTACCAGAAGAAAAGGCCGAACTGTTAGCACAACATTTGCGATCGCTAGGCATAGATCCCGAAAATCTCCCTCATTTAACCTGATGAAAGTTCCTGATGTGGGTAATATACCAGCGTTTTAAAAAAGGGTGAATACACTTTGATCTACTATTAACCCACAGCGTAGAACTGGGGGTTATATTCATCAATTGCTAATTACTCAAGTTCGTCTTATCGAAAAGTTCTCTGATTCACCAAAATCTTCCGGTTTTGTCGAGAACTTCCACGGATAAGAAAATAGTAGATGCACCTTAATCAAACTATAGCCCTCAGCTTACAACTGGGGGTTTTATTGTCGCAATGTTTGATTGCTTTGCTGTGTATTTTTGTGAGTAAAATAAGTTCTTTTCCAAGTAGAACTTTTCCGGATAGAGTGAGAATTCAGACGAATCACAAGATGGGAAATTTACCTTATTTGATTCATCACTCCCCAGTTTTTATGCTGGGGTCTTTTATTATATCAACTCTTTCCCAAAAATAAAATACTTTATTTGAGGGAAAAATTAGATTTATCAAGTTTTTCTGACAAAATAGACGGTTTTTACTTAAAAATAGATGGTAACAAACTAGGGGCTAACCAGATAGCATAACCAATAAAGCCAAATAGCGTGGTAACTAAAGCACTGGCTATGTAACCAATACACAACAGTAATCCGTCAGATTCTAGTGTGGCAACAGCTATTAATAAAATAGCAATTGTGGGAAAAGGATTAGTCAAAGGGACGGGGGAGATGAGTAAAATTGTTAACCAAGAAATACAAAAACCGTTAAATCTCCATGTCCAAGGATGTTCAGCTATTTTCTTCAACCGGGGACGGGTGATTTTTTCTAAAATTCTGGTGACACGCCGCAGATTATTTAAGAGAATTTGGGCAAAGGTGCGGGGAAACTGATATTTAGCAATTTTTTTCGGTAGCCAAGGCGATCGTCTGCCCATCAACATCTGTAATGATAAGATCAGACAAGCACCACCGAAGGGCCCAGTAAATCCCGGTGGCATGGGAAATAAAAACGGTAACACCAATAAAGCAATGACTAAGCTAAAACCCCGTTCAGAAGTTTCCACTAAAATGTCTTCTAAGGTTAGTGGTTGTTCAGCTAATCTTTGCAGTAGAGACTTAATATCCTGAGAAAACCTCAGTGGTATTTTAGCGTCATTACTCATTAGTTATTTTCTCCACCTCTCCCCTTTGACTACTTTCCTCACCAGTGGAAACCCAGAATACAATATTATTCTGACGGTACAAAAACAGCAATAGCTTGAGGAATCACCCGAAAGACAGCAGGTGTATAAGTGGTGATTTCCCCATCTGTATTAATAGGGCGGGGTTTATGGGTATGAACTGTAAATTCTTTACCACATAAAGCACGGACACCAGGCCAGTTGATATGTCTACCTTGGCGCATAGCAGGTAATATAAATATAATTTGCCACCAATGTTTTATTTCTAAACTATACAAATCTAGTCTTTGGTCGTCGATTGTGGCATCATGAACTACAGCCATTCCACCACCATAGTAGCGACCATTACCTACAGCAATTTGTACAGTTTTTACTGGGAACGATCGCTCTTTTGTTTGAATTTCTGCCCTAAAGGGGCGCGATTCCCAAATTACTTTGATAGCAGTAGCTGCGTAAGCAAATATACCCCAACGGCGTTTAGCTTCCTTGGTGAGACGCTGGGTAATTTTTACACTCAAACCCAGACTAGCTACATTAAAAAAGTGCTTACCATTCACCCAACCTAAATCAATACGCCGCAGATTCCCAGCAGCAATAATTTCACAAGCTTCAGATAAAGAGTTAGGTATTCCTAAAGTTCGTGCTAAGTCGTTAGCCGTTCCTAATGGTAAAATTCCTAAAGGTAATTGTGTCTCAACTATGGCATCTACCGCCGCATTTAGAGTGCCATCACCACCGCCAATAATAACAATATCGATTTGATGTTGGTAATGTGAAATAACGCTACAAAGACGTTTTGGGTCTTCTATTGATTCTTCTATAATCTCGAAACCCAGTGTTTTGAGATAATAAATCGCCTCAGAATAATGTTCTTGTCCTTTACGGGCATGACGATTTACTAACAGCAGGGCGCGGGGATTAGTGGGTAAAACCCTTTCTAGTTGATGTATCGAATTCTCCACGTCTTTTTACCTGTTTTGAATTTGACTCTCAAGAATGGGATGCAAATGCTGGTTATCTGACTATTTCTAGTTTAGCTCGATTGGTAGGCGATCGCTTGACTATTGTTTATCCCATTGCTAATGGTGAGAGAAAAGTATTCTGGCAGCAATCTGTACTAAAAATTTCTATCTAATCTTGAACCTTGTGGATTATTATATCTTCGCTTGGGATGATAAATCTGCATAGGATTTTACACAAATCTAACTGGAGGTAAATTACCACCAAATTATTTGCACAATTATATTTATCACTCTAAATTATAGTAATTAATCTCAAGTAAAGAAGATATAAAATTATGATTATCTCTGTTTTTAAAAGTGTTTTTTAAACAATCGAGTCAAGGCTTTTCCCTTCTACATCTTCCCTCTTGACTAAACCCAACCCTTAAATTCAATTTCCGTCAAAGAACGTCCCATTTTCATATATTCGCGCTGAGAAGCCACAACTAGATGAGACATAGATAAAGGCTGATCAGATTCAGCAGCTAAGAAAGCAGCATTTAAAGCAATACTGCGGATATTACCACCGGAAACGTTGAGTTTTGCCAGTTTGTCAAAATCTATACTATTTTTTGGAGTGATAGCAGGAAAAGCACGTTGCCAAATTTCCGTTCTTGCTTTGGCATCAGGGAAGGGAAACTGGACAATAAAGCGGATACGCCGAGTAAAAGCTTGGTCTAGAGAGTCTTTTAAGTTAGTAGTGAGAATAGCTAGACCTTGGTAAGCTTCCATACGCTGGAGTAAGTATGCTACCTCTACATTAGCATGGCGATCGTGGCTATCTTTTACCTCCGTGCGTTTACCGAAAATAGCATCAGCTTCATCAAATAATAATACCGCACCCCCAGTTTCCGCCGCATCAAAAATTCGCCGCAGATTTTTCTCAGTCTCACCAATATATTTACTAACAGTTGCACTTAAATCAATCCGATATAAATCTAACCCAAACTCCCGCGCTAATACCTCAGCCGCTAAAGTTTTACCAGTCCCACTTTGTCCATGAAATAAAGCAGTAATGCCTAAACCTCGACCACTTTTTTGAGCAAAACCCCAATCTTGATAAACCCTAGTACGATGACGCAGATGAGTTGCAATATCTTTGAGAATTAGCTTCTCCCGTTCTGGTAAAATCAAATCATCCCAAGTAGCATTTGATTCAATTCTTTGGGCTAAATCATCTAATTTTGGTCGGGCTTGAGTGCGACAAAAATACCAAATTTGATTAGCTAAATCTTCTTTATCTTGATTTTGAAATTGTAGACAAGCAGCTTGAATAGTCGCCGCAGGTAGATTAAATTGTGAGACAATAGTTTCTAAATGACCATTTAATAAAGTTGCACTTTCTCCCAAATGATTATACCAAATATTTAGCTGTTCCTCGTAAGATAAACTTGGCACATCATAAGTAATAATAGAACGTTGGCGTTGAGCTAATCTTTCCTGAGAGCTAATAATTAATATACCGTTAATTCCTTCAATAAATTGAGCAAGACTGGCAAGACGAATAGATTCTGATAAATTAATATAATCGCATTCTAAAAATAAAACACTGTTAGTTAATATAGCTTCTCGATACCAACGCCGCAATAAAATATTACATTCATCCGGGTTAGTAGGCAAAAATTCCGCAGACATTCGCCTCAATCCAAATCCTGTTTGTTGACAAGCACTAGCTACTATAGCTTGTTTTGTAGTGATATCTGTACCGCAAAGTTGAACTACAGGCCAAGAAGAGAAACTATGCCTTTGTGACCAAGTTGTGATAATTTGCTCTGCAATATTTTGGTGAGATGGCGGAAGAGGATAGGAAGGAGAGAAAATAGGACTAATTACACTAGAAAGTTGAGAATCAATTTCTGGTTGTTCAAGTAAATAACAAAGTATTCGCCGGTCTAAACGTAAAGGAGATTGAGTCAAAGTCGCACCCTCAACTACTTCAATTAACTGCCAATGTAGCAAAGGGGAACGGGAAGATAAAACGCCAAAATCAACTTGAGGGAAAACTATAAAAGCTAAGGCAAAGGTAGGATAATTGCGTTGAGGATTGCCTTGAGCTTCAATACACAGCTTTTCAAAATTGGGGTCTAATTCCATTCCCAAACATAGCAACAAAATATCACGCTCAAAAGGGGAAAGTTGAAAAAGATAGCAAAGCTGATTAAGGGTAGAAGAAGTAATTGACTCAGAAATAGAAATAGTAGAATTTTCAGCAGAGGAATTTCTTTGAATATATTGATTTAATAATTCTCGAATGCGAGCCAGTTCAGTATACAAGTGCTGTATGTTTGTTTGCAATCCGTTGGGGGAAACTGTATATGTCATCAGGATTTATGTAAATCAACAACAATATAAAAAGAAGTCTTTAAGAGATATTACATAGATTATGCACTATCTAAGTGGGTAGTATAAACTAAAGTACACAAAAGTTTAATTCTGACTGAATAGGATTCAGAACTACATGTACAAGCCACCGCAGCAGCGCAGCCAGTCAAGAATACCAACCACAGCCCCGAAAACCAGTCACAACCAACACGCAACGGGCAGCTTTGGAGTCCAACCCCAACTAGACCATTCCCAAACTCCACCAGAAACGCAAAAATACAGTCCAGAGTTGGCAGACTTACTAGCTGCAAAGATGACCAGTACCACGAGGCAGCCAGCACCCCAAGCATTACCAATTCAAACAAAATTAACAGTCGGTGCGCCTGGGGATAAATACGAACAGGAAGCAGACAGCATGGCTAGTAAAGTCATGTCCATGTCAGATAGTGCAGTACAAAGGCAGACAGCATTAGGAACACAGATACAACCGCAAGTACAGGCTCGGTTCGTGCAACGCGCCCCTGATAGAAATGTTTTAGCGGAAGGAAATATTGAGAATCAATTGAATAGTAGTCAAGGAGGGGGAAGTC
>DATGXQ010000304.1:0-21460 GCA_035298905.1 Nostocaceae cyanobacterium
TCAATAAACTGACGACCGCATTTTGCACAGATGTAGTTTTGTTTACCTGATTTCTTTCCATTTCTGCGAACGTGACTTGATGCACACCTTGGACACTCCATTGCTCTTACCCAAATTCATACTTCAATTATGCAACGCCAATTTTCTGGTAAGTCGGTTAAATCGGTTTTAATTTTGACATAATCAACTGCACTTTGATAAATTTTTTCTAAATCATCCTGTAACTTGTTAGTTAAATTCGTGGTGAGATGATTATTTAAGTCATATCTGAAAGTTTTAATTTCCCCTATCCAGTGACGATAGTTTCTTTCATATTCTATCTGCCAGTATTGCAGTAATAATAAATGGATGATAATTTGTCTTAAAAGACTTTTAGCTTTTGCTAAATCTCTTTTACCCAAGCTGGTTAATTCCTCAATTAAGTTTTCTATATCAAGTTGGTTAAACTGTCTTTGTTTTAATAATTCGATCGTTTCTTCTAGCCATAAGTTATCATCTATTTCATAGAGTTGTTTTAATTCGGTGGTAATGGTCATATTTTTACCTTTAATTTTACGTCGTGTATGCTTTAAAAGCCTTGAATATTCCACCTGAGTTTCATAATTTTATTATATACAGATGGTTCATCAAAGTAAGAACTTACTCAACACACAACCGTCATCCGCGATTGATAAGTTTTTTCTATATGAATTTTGCTCAAATTGCGAAACATGGCTATTTTTCTCAATAAGTGGCCTCTATTCTCAAGATTATTGAGAATATTGTCAATTATTTTACGCAAATTGGTTTTTTGAGCCATTGATATTGACAGGGATTTTTTTTTATGATATCAATGATAATATCCGAAGGAATGTTATAACCTCTAAAGTAAAATATAGGTTGTAACCCTGGTTAAGCTAGAGAAGTAAAATCTCACTAACTCAACACCTTTATAAATATTTTTGCCGAAAAAATGTTAAATAAGAAACTCCCCTAAGTGGAGGAGTAAAATTAAGCAATCACACAAACTTACTTACAAGTGCAATATCTAAAGACGAAAAAGATTAAAATCGAATAGCCGACCGCAGCGAAGAAGACGCTATTTATTCCCCCAAAACCGAAGGCTACACCCATTAATAAGGGTCCGAATGTTTGTCCTAAACCGAAGAATGTCCCGTTTACGGAAATTACGGTCGCTAAGTATTCTCTAGGTGCTAACTCTGCTAATAGGGTTTGAATGCAGGGAAAACCAATTCCTAAACCAATACCAAAGATGGTTGTGGGAATTAATAATAACCACAAACTATGCACAAATGGGACTATCAATAAAGCCAATGCAAATAATAAGTATGAGGCTTGAATTAATTGTGTGGGTTTATATCTTTTCGCTAAATTTCCTAGTTGAGATGATGTAATTGTAATGGCTACGGAAACACTAGAAAGCAGTAAACCAATGGTAGCAGGTGATTCTTTAAAGGTGTCACTAATTAATTGGGGTAAATAGGTGACGTGCGCTCCATATAATAAGACAAAATTTGAGGCACTGGCGATAAATAAGCCGAATAATTGCCGATTTTTGACGATTTGACTAGCGTTTAATAAATATTCTCGCAGGTTTCGATCGCTCTTTACCTCTGGATTTTTCAAACCTAGCACTACCCACAACCCCACAGGAAGCGCAACCGCAGGTAAAGCAAAGGGATAATACCACCCTAATACCGCTAATGCACCACCAATAAGCGGGTAACTAGCAGTTCCCACACTACCTATACTAGCAGAATAACCCATTGCGGTGATGCGGCGATCGCCTGAATACAAATCTCCAATTAAAGTAATACTTAAAGATAATAATGGTGCTGCACCAATTCCCTGCAATAATCGCAAAATTAATAATAGCTCAAAATTCCGAGTAAAAGCCGTTGCTGTACCTGCAATACCAAATAAAAACAATGCAGGAATAATAATTTTTTTCCTTCCCAATCTATCAGCTACTACCCCAATAATAGGCCCTAAAATTAAAGATGGTAAGGTGAAAGCTGTAATAATTAATCCTAGTTTATCAGGTTTGATGGCTAATGCTTTGGCTAAATTAGGAAAAGCTGGAGTAACGCTAGAAACTCCCAAAACCGCTATCAAAGTGATTGCACAAATAATCTGAAAATTCTGTTCTAAATAAACTGGTTTTTGTCTCTCAAATTCATTATTTTCTGAGTTCACGGTATTTCCCTGAATAGATGAATTAAAAATTAAAAATTAAAAATTAAAAATTAAAAATTAAAAATTAAAAATTAACAAAAGCCTATTACATAACAAATAAATTTATGGCTGAAAAATTGGACTTATTAAAATAGGCTCAAAACTAAATTAGATTTTACAGCAATTTTTACTAATATTGAATATGTCTTTGGATAGTTGGCAGAGAAAGCAAACCAGAGGTTTACCTGAAAAATTGCCTACAAGTGCAGTTAGCTTTAGCCTAAAGTTAATTTTGTATATTTAATTCTGAAACTCTTGTAATCATACCACAGATATAAAGTAAAAACACCTGTTTTTTGAATTTTGAATTTCGAATTTTGAATTTTGAATTGTATAAAGCCTCCTCATAAAGAGGAGGCCAATTTATGAAATCAATACACAAAATTCCATCAACAACTTAAGCCGCAGCCTTTTCTTCTAAAGGAATAAAAGTCTTTTTGCTGGCTTTACAAATGGGACAATGCCAGTCATCGGGAATGGCTTCAAAAGGTGTTCCAGGTGCGATTCCTGAATCTGGATCACCGACTACAGGATCATAAATCATGCTGCATTGTCTACAAATCCATTTGCGGGTAGCGGGATCTGTACCTGCAACTCTGGTTGTTGCTTGTCCACCATTTAATACTTCTAAAGCTTCAGAATAGCGATCGGCATGATAATTTTCAATGAATTTTAGCAAACCAAAACGGTGTGCAGCTTCCCGGAAAGTACCAGCGTGTTCGCTAGATTCTTGCGCTTGTTTTAAAAATTCTTCTGCTGCGGGGTTGTCCCGATCGCGTACTGCTTCAGCCGCAAAATTGGGGTACATTGTAGTATATTCGTATGTTTCCCCTTCAATTGCTAAAGACAAACAGCGAGAAACAATTTGCTTTTTCTCTTCTTCAGTTAAAGCAGCCGGATCTTTAACAACAAGTTCAGGATGTAATAATTCAAAATGAGCGAAAGCGTGTTCAGTTTCTTGATCTGCTGTTTCCTTGAACAGTTTTGCTAAATCTTTAAATCCCAGTTTACGCGCTACTTCAGCAAAAAACAGGTACTTACGATTTGCCATTGATTCACCACCAAAGGCAGATTCTAAGTTTTGTAGTGTAGTAAAGTTTGACAAATCCATAATATTAGTGAACGCCGGCTAATTGTGTTGTACAAGGATCGAACAGACTTTAAAACCAGGTTAAGTACAGCAGGGAACAGGGAACAGGGAACAGGTGAGACCAGCCCCCGTCTTGGCGGTCTCCGTCACGATGGGGGACTGGCGAACCCGGAGGGGAACAGATATGAAAGTCTTTTAGCATAAAGCTTTGTTCCTAAAATTTGTACCTCATTTACCTGAAATTTGCTGTAAATTGTTGTCTAAATAACAAATTTTTACCTGTTTTGTTTGCTGCTGTCGATAATTATAATCCTGAAAATGTCAAATTGTGGGTTGGGTTTTCCCCCGAAATCATGGAAATTTTCTACACTTCTAAAAATGGATAATCGATGTATCCTTTTTCATCGGGGGCATAGAATGATCTGGGGTCTGGGTTGACTAATTCGGCGTTTAGTTGTAGGCGTTTTGGTAAGTCAGGATTAGAAATAAATAACTTGCCAAATGATACTAAATCTGCATTACCACTGCTGAGAATTGCATCTCCTTTTTGTCGGTCATAACCGCCATTGGTGATTAAAGTCCCTTTGTAGATTTGCCGATAATAGGGTGCTAAATTTTGCATTACTTCACGAGTAGCTAAATCTACTTCGTTAGGTTCCATCAAATGTAAATAAGCCAATCCATAGGAGTTAAGAGCATCAATTACATAAGTAAAAGTTGCTTGGGAATCGGAGTCTTGCATCCCATAAAATGTATTACTGGGTGAAAGTTTAATACTTACACCAGAACCACCCCAAACACTAGCAACAGCTTCTACTACTTCCAGTAAAAATCTGCTGCGATTTTCAATAGAACCACCATATTTATCTGTACGTTGGTTGGAACTATCTTGTAAAAATTGGTCAATTAAATAACCAAAAGCACCGTGTAATTCTACTCCATCAAAACCGGCTTCTAAAGCGTTTTTTGCACCTTGACGGAATTGTTCAACAATACAAGGGATTTCCTCAGTTTCTAAGGCGCGGGGTGTTTCTAGAGATACTTTGCCGATGGGAGTATGCAGAGATCCTACAGCAGCGATCGCACTTGGGGCAACAGGCAATTCTCCATTTAATAAAGCGGAATGAGAAACCCGTCCAGAATGCCACAATTGTAGAAAAATCCTACCTCCGGCTTGATGTACTGCATCAGTGACTAATTTCCAGCCTTGCACCTGTTCCTGGGTGTAAATACCCGGACAATTGATATAACCTAAACTTAGAGGTGAAACCATTGTGCATTCGGTGACAATTAGTCCTGCACTAGCACGTTGAGCGTAGTAAGTAGCCATCAAAGCATTAGGAATATTATCAATAGCCCTTAACCGTGTCATCGGAGCCATAACGATCCGATTAGGTAAAGTATAAGAGCCTAACTGGACTGGTGTAAACAGATTAATATCGCTACTCACTTGTAAAATCTCCAGGTAGATACAAATATTACAGCAGGGAGGGGAGAGGGGAGACGCGGGGAGGGGAGACGCGGAGAGGGGAGAGGGGTGAAATATATTTTGGTGAAAGGGTTTTAGAGTCAGAGTGTCGAGTAATTTTCTTGAAGTTTCGACCTTTGAGGTACAACGTTCGACCTTTGAGGTGAAGTTTTCGTCCTGTTGAGCTTGAAGTTTCGACCTTTGAGGTGGAAGTTCCGAGCTTTGAGGTGGAAGTTCCGAGCTTTGAGGTACAACGTTCCACCTTTGAGGTGGAAGTTTCGAGCTTTGAGGTACAACGTTCCACCTTTGAGGTCGAAATGTCGAGTTATTTTCTCGAACTTTCGAGTTCTGATGTGGAAATTACGGTTGACAATTTCTCCTCATCCTCATTTTCTCCCTCATCCTCACGCAATCCCACCATTAACACGGATATTTTGCCCTGTGATCCATCTGGCTGCGTCGCTGGCTAAAAATAACACCACATCGGCAATATCTTCCACCTCTCCCAATCTTCCCAAAGCTGCTGAACTAGCTAAACTTTGGATTTGTTCTTCTGTTTTCCCTTGACGAAATAATTCTGTATCCGTGGGACCGGGTGAAACTGTATTGACGGTGATTCCTTGCTTACCCAACTCTTTAGCTAGTACACGGGTAATTTGTTCTACTGCTCCTTTAGTAGCCACATAAGCACTGTAATTGGGGAAAAGTACAGCTGTGGTGGAAGAGGAAAAGTTAATAATTTTTCCCCCTGCACCCATGTGTAATGCAGCTTGTTGACAAGCAAAGTAAGTACCTTTGACATTAATCGCAAAAATCTTGTCAAACTCTGCTTCTGTTACCTCAATAATTGGCTTGTAGACGGGTATACCAGCATTATTAACCAATATATCAACCTTACCAAAGCTAGAGATAGTTTGCTCAAATAGCTTTTTGATTTCAGGAACTTTACTTACGTCAGCTTGTATAGCTAATGCTTTTCCACCCTTTTGGGAAATTGCTGTAACTACCTCTTCGGCTTGATCAGCGTTACTGACATAGTTGATGATCACAGATGCACCATGTTCAGATAATTTTAAGGCGATCGCTCGTCCTATTCCCCTTGATGCACCTGTGATAATGGCCACTTTTCCCGTTAAATCTGCCATAGATTCATTTTGGTAATTGTTGTTTAGTATTGGGGAACAAAAAATTACTTCCTCATCCCCCTTTTTCCCGTCTCCCCTCTCCTTGCAGAGACGCTACGCGAACACCGCGTCTCCCCCCGCTCATCTTCAATGATGATGACTGGTATAACTAACTGCCTCTTCGGGAGTCGGTTCTAGCATTTGGGGTTTACGCGGTGCTGTTAAACTTTGGCGAATTTTACCAATTACAATATATAGTATTGGGACGATAAACAAAGTTAAGAAAGTGGCTACAAACATTCCCCCAAATACTGCTGTACCTAGAGATTGACGACTAGCCGCACCTGCACCTGTAGCGACTGCTAGGGGATAAATACCTAATAAGGTAGATAAAGCAGTCATCAAAATGGGACGTAACCGCCCTTGGGCTGCTTCTACTGCCGCTTTAGTAATGGGTAAACCTTGCTGTTCCCGCAGTTGGTTGGCAAACTCAACAATCAAAATAGCGTTTTTACTGGCTAAACCAATCAACATTACCAACCCAACTTGGCAAAATACATCATTGCTTAAACCCCTGAAGGACTGGGAAGCCAAAGCCCCAAAAATCGCTAGAGGTACGGACAGCATGATGATAAAAGGGTCTACATAGTTTTCATATTGAGCTGCTAAAACTAGGAAGACAAACAATAAACCCAAACCAAAAATGATCGGTGCTTGACCCCCAGATTCTTTTTCTTCTGCCACAATACCCGACCATTCATAGCCCATACTGGTGGGTAAAATTTCCTGAGACAGCTTTTCCATTGCGGCTGTAGCTTGACCAGAACTAAAACCGGGTGCAGCCGCACCGTTGATTTCAATGGAACGGAAGAGGTTATAGTGGTTGATAGTTTGTGCGCCGGTGGTTGGTGTCAACTTCACCAAACTGCTGAGGGGAATCATTTGCCCAGTTTGCGATCGCACATACAAAGCATTAATATCATTAGGGTTGGAGCGAAACTGAGCATCGGCTTGGACATACACCCGATAAGTCCGCGACAGATAATTAAAGTCATTGACATAACGTGAACCCAAGTAACTTTGTAGGGTTCTAAAAATATTGTCAATGGAAACTTGCAGCGCCTTGGCTTTACTCCGGTCTACCTCAATTAAAATTTGGGGTGTATTGGCTGTAAAGGTACTAAATACAGCTTGCAAACCGGGAGTTTGATTACCCTTCATCATAAATTGACCAACTACTTGCAACATTTCACCTAAACTGTTGTTGCCCGCGCGGTCTTGCAGTTGGTATTGGAAACCGCTAAAACTGCCCAAACCGCGAATAGCTGGAGGGTTAACAGGAATAACTCGCGCTTCAGTAATATTAGAGAAAGTTTGTCGCAACTTACCAATAATTGCCTGTACTGACTGACCGGGTTTTTTCCGTTCTTCCCAAGTTTTGAGAGTGGTAAAAATTACCCCACTATTAGCAGTGCTACCACTAAAACCAAAACCGCCGATCGCAAAAGTACCCCTTACTTCTGGTAATTTGAGGATTTCTGTTTCTGCTGCTTGCATCACCTTACTGGTGTATTGCAGTGAAGAACCTTCTGGCCCTTGAATGATGGTGATAAAATAACCCTGGTCTTCATCTGGTAAAAATGACGTAGGGACAATATTGTAAAGCCACCATGTCATACCTAAAAAACCGATAAACACCAGCACAACGATCGCCTTAAACTTCGTCAATACCAGTAAAATTCGTTCATATCCCCTTTGCATCCCATCTAGAAACCAGTTAATCACCCTAAATGCCAAGCCAAAAATCCCCCTAGCCGGAGGCATACGACGTAGCATTAAGCCGCAGAGGGAAGGTGTGAGGGTGATAGCTAAAAAAGTAGAAATGGTAATGGAAAAAGCGATAGTGAGCGCAAATTGTTTATAGATTTGTCCTGTAGAACCAGGGAAGAAAGCTACTGGTACAAATACGGCCATCAAAACTAAAGAAGTAGCAATTACCGCCCCAAATAACTCATGCATCGCCGCAGAAGCCGCTTGACGGGGTTTCATGCCCTTTTCTTGAATTAAGCGGGAGATATCCTCAACGACAATAATCGCATCGTCTACGACCATCCCAGTAGCGAGAGTTAAACCAAACAGAGTTAAGGTGTTGATGGAAAAGTTAAAGACCTTAACAAAAGCAAACGTACCAATGAGGGCTAAGGGAATCGTAATTACAGGAATAAGAGTCGATCGCCAGTCTTGTAAGAAAATAAAAATGACCAAAATCACCAGGACGATCGCTTCAATTAATGTCTTAACTACCTCTGAAAGAGACGCTTCTACAAACAGAGTAGTATCAAATGCCACTTGATACTTCATCCCTGGCGGAAAGTTCAGCGACAACCGCTCCATTTCTTTCTTCACAGCCTTAGCCACATCTAAGACATTAGCTCCCGGTGTGGGAAAAATCCCGACCCCTACACCTTCCTTACCCTTAAACCGCAGAAATGAGTTATAATTTTGCGCCCCCAGTTCTGCCCGTCCCACATCTTTTAATTTAATTAAAGTGCCATCAGCACTGGTTTTCACCACTAAATTTTCAAATTCTTGGGGTTCTGTTAACCGACTGACTGCCCTCAAGTCAATCTGATACATTTGCCCGTCAGGTGCTGGTTGTTGTCCGATTTGTCCTGCACCAACCTGTAAGTTTTGTTCATTTAATGCACCGACAACATCATCAACCGTTAAATTCCGACTAGCCAGTTTATTGGGATCTAACCACAACCGCATCGCATAGCGACGTTCCCCAAAAATTCGCGCCTCACTAACTCCTTTAACTCGTTTGAGAGCATCTACCAAATATAAATCAGCGTAGTTACTTAAGAAAACGTTGTCAAACTCTTGGTTCTCACTATACAAACCCATCGCCAAGAGAATATTATTAGACTGTTTACTCACAGTCACACCAGTTTGCTTAACTGCATCTGGTAACTGCGGTTCAGCCAAAGTCACACGATTTTGTACATCAACCGCCGCAATATCCTTATCTCGTGAAGCATCAAAGGTCACAGTGATAGTGCTACTGCCATCATTACTACTGCTAGAGGTCATGTATTTCATGCCCTCCACCCCGTTAATTTGCCGTTCTAAGATAGTCGTGACGGTATTTTCTACGATTTCCGCACTAGCACCGTTATAGTTAGAGGTAACAATAATTTGGGTAGGGCTAATTTCTGGATATTGGGCTGTGGGTAGCGTGGGAATGCTAATCGTCCCTACCAGCAGAATCAGAATAGCGCAGACACTCGTAAATACCGGACGTTTAATAAAGAAGTCAACAAACATATAGTAGTTTTATTTACTGTGTAAATTTGTGGTGCGGAGTGCGGAGTGCGGAGTGCGATGTGCGATGTGTGGGGAATAAAAAATTATTTCTCCCCATCTCCCCATCTCCCCATCTCCCCATCTCCCCATCTCCCCATCTCCCCTCTCTCCTAAGACTCAGGAATCACCGGTATTCCATCTCTGAGGTTTTGCACTCCAGAAATAATCACTTTCTCCTCTGGTTGCAGTCCTTCTAAAACTTGATAATCATTGCCTTTGATTTCTCCTAATTTCACCCGTTTTTGTCGTGCTACTAACCCAGGTGTACCTTGAGGCGATTTTCCTTGCTGGGCAACAAATACAAAGGTTTCACCAGCGATGCGGGCTACAGATGTGGCTGGAATGGTAACGCCCCGACGCTGATCCCAAATTACCCTAGCTCTGACAAATTGATTCGCTCTCAGCTGGCGATCGCTGTTATCATAAAGGGCTTTGACCTGAATAGATTGTGTATTGTTACTAATATTGGGAGCGATAAAAAATATTTGACTTGTGCCAAGGGTTTGACCTTGGGAGTTTAATATTTCTACTGGCAGTCCTTGGCGTAATTGTGACCCCTTTTCTATGGGGATATCGATTTTTACTTCTAGGGGTTGATTTTGGGTGATGGTGGCTAAAGTTGTGGAGTTATTGACAAAATCGCCGATTTTGGCGGGAATATCCCCCACTGTGCCGCTAAAAGGAGCTGTAATTTTATAGTATTGCAGTTGGACTTGTTGCTGTCTGATGTTTGCGTCTGCCTGTTCTAAGGATTTTTCTGCTTGGGAAATGGTGGCTTGCTGTGCTTGAATGCGAGAATCAATTACTCCTATTTGCGCTCTTGCGGTAGCTAGTCTATTGGCATAAAGATCCCTGGTTTGCCGAGATACAGCACCTTGGGCTGCTAGTTGAGCATAGCGGTTATAATCCTGTTCATTTAATTTCAGATCAGCTAGATTCGATCGCTTTTCGGCTTCCAAAGATTGCAAGGTCGCACGCGCATTTTCTAATTGTGCTTGGGCTGCTTGACCGGCAGCATACAAGCTACTAACTGCGGCTTGCTGTTGTCTGGCATCTATTTGCATAATAGCTGTGCCTTCGCTGACGCTATCTCCTGACCTGACGAAGATTTGAGTCACTTGTCCTTGGACTCTGGGTTGGAGATTGACCGATCGCCGAGAGTCTAAACTAGCAATAAATTCTGTACTTTCCTCAATTGTGCCTATTTGTACTGGTGAGATTTTCACTTTTGCCCCTGGTGGTGGGGCTTTAGCTGCTACTCCTGGGTTTTGAGTGGTGAGTAACCGCCAAGCTATTGCTACTCCACCCCCTAGTATCAGTATGGCTGCTAATGTTAACCACAACCAACGCGGTGATTTCGGGGGTGTCTCAAGTGGTGCTTGGGGTGGGTTTTCTCCAAAATCTGTTTGTGACTCTAGGGATGTCATAAGTAATTAAAAATTCAAAATGCAAAATTCACAATAAATCAGCAGATTTACATTCGACATCTTGACCAGTAATTATGAGGTAAGTTCAAGACTCTATTGATCAAGTTAATTACTAACTAGCACTCAATAAAAATTCTATCTTTTGAGAGAAAGTTTACTGAGTTAGCATGATGCACTAGATGAAAAAATTTGTTAGCCCCCCAACTATACAGGTTTTATCATTTTTTACAATCTATCAAAAGGTGAATTATGGTTAGCAAGGAAGAGAGCAATTTACCTTTTTGGTGGTGTAAGAAGTTGATGATGACTCCAGTGATTATTTGCGATTAAGTTAATGACATTGCCATTAGTAATAATGGTGGTGATTGTTTTACAGTAATACATTAGGGGAACACTGTGTAAGTAATTTCTCTTTCTCAAAAAGAGGTTTAATGCCATGTCTTTGCTGACAATTTTGATTCTACCCAGTTGCCGATAGACATAATTTAGCGATGATCATGATATAAAAGCAAGTTTACAGAGAAAATCTTTGCTTTGGTTATTCAATTTTTGCGGAGTTTATTTTAATTTTGCGATCAACAGGAAATATATCTATTTAATTTAGCTAATGATCATTTCTTGTGAATACAACGATCGCCAATCTTGGGTGTTTCACTATCCTGATTTTGTCCTGATGTTGTCGCCAAAATTTTTTCAAAGGCTTTAGAAATAGCCGTTTGAAAGCGTTGACGATGTTTGAGTTTAAAAAAGGGTCTAACGATTTCTACTGGGACTTTAGTACCTTGGTGAGTGTCTATAGTTTGAATGGCGCGTAAAGTTCCTAACTGAATTTCTTTTTTTACCATTAACTCAGAAATACCGGTTGCACCAACACCACTTTCGACAGCAGCTTTGGCCATCTCGCCGCTATTGAAGACTAAAATCACATTTAACTCGTTGAGATCAATACCCCAGTTGAGTAAAGCTTCCTCAAATCTTTGTTGTGTTCCTGAACCTGGTTCGCGCATCACCCAAGGGGTTTGAGTCAGTTCAGTAATACTCACTTGTGGATTTGCAAACCAAGGGTGAGTTTGTCCAACGACAATCAACAGGCGATCGCTATCTACAATTTCATACTCTACAGTATTTTGCAGTGCAGGTTTAATATCCCCTTCCACTAACCCTAAATCAAACTGTCCTGAAGCCGTCCCACTACAAATCTCTTCTGTATTAGCTAGAGTGCAATTAATCTGAATCCCTGGATACTGACTTTTAAACTCGCTGATTTTACTAGGTAGCCAGTAATTACCAATTGTCAAGCTACTACCTAACTTTAACTCTCCCCGTTGCAGATTATTTAATTCTCGCAATCCTCTTTCAGTTAAAGTCACTTGGTCAAGAATCTTTTGCGCTTCTACTTGTAGTAAACTACCAGCATCCGTAATTTCAATATGCCGACCGATGCGATGAAACAGCTTGATACCGTATTCTTGCTCTAAGCTTTGGATCGCTGCACTGACCGCCGGTTGAGTAATATAAAGCTCCTCTGCGGCGCGAGTAAAGTGTAAGTGTTCGGCCACCGCGATAAAGATTTTGAGTTGATCCAGCGTCATTCCTGCCATTCTCTACAATACCTCAGCCTACAGTCAAATTTTCATCATTTGTTTTTATCATTTTGACAAAAAAAAGCATTTGATTCTATAGGCTAGAGTGACTAAAGTATAAACAAAGCCTTTGAAACTATACCCGATGAGCAAAGGCGAAGTTAGTAACTTCCAAATGTTCTCTGTCTGTGTATTAGCAGTAAGTAAATTTGTTATAAATAACACAAAGCTTTGAACTTAATACTTTTATAGGACTTCAAAAATTGACCATCCCAACTCTTGTAAAAACTACTAAATCAACAAATTTCTCATCAAAACTCATCCTGATTATTTAGCATGATAACTTAGTCTAACTGAGGTATGAATTATCAAAACTAATCAGGTACATAATTTATTCCTAATCCGCACTAAACCTCGATATAGTAAAGCATTAACAAGGTAAACCACAAGATTTATTAATGATTTTCTTGATGTGATTAGCAGCTATTATTAGAGAATAAATTTAAGCAGAAAGCCAAAATTTAAACTCTAATTTAGCTGTTTTTTGTTTTTAACCAATTGCACTTGTTTTATCTAACCAACTGTCATAAAATAAATTTGGTCAAATGTACAAGCAAAACAGGTATATTTGGAAAGTAAGAATCTCGCGCTATTTACGAGTTTTCTACCAGCTAATCAGTCAGTTTAAGAAAATTGTTTTCATCATTACATTTTCGGGAGTCCGGGTCATTTCCATGCAACTAAAATCAAAACCCACACAAGAAGAACAAAAGAAACCAGGAAGACTAAATCCTTCTCGTGTCCGCGACCATTTAGCCAATGAACGCACATATTTAGCTTGGATGCGAACAGCGATCGCTCTATTGGGGTTCGGTGTAGTTATTATCCGTCTGCGTCTGTTGCAAACTCCCCTAGTTCCTCACTCTGGAAATGGCTGGAAATTAGGTTTACTGTTTTCATTAGTAGGTTTAGTTACAGTTTTCCTCTCCACAACTCATTATTTCGCTGTCCGACGGGACATTGAAGAAGATACCTATGAACCGACGGACAGATGGGTAATTATTTTTAGTTTAGCGGTAATGATTTTGGGTGCGGGAGTCGTTTATTTTGTGTTTAGCACTCCTGTTAATCCTTCCAGTATGGTGATGATGGATTAAGAGCAAGATTGACAGGTTGTACTGTAACAAAGTATGAATGATCAAGAGTAGAGACGTTCCATAGAACATCTCTACAAAAGAGATCATCTTGGCAATTAAGCTAAATCAAACAGCAAAATTTCTGCGCTACTATTGGTACTAATTTCTAGATTTTCTGCTCCAGAAATTTGTACTGCATCACCTGCAAATAGTTCCTGACCATTGAAATTTACTGCACCTTTAGCGATTTGTAACCAAGCATGACGGTGAGAGGGAACTTGGTAATTAATAACATCACCTGATGTTAAAATGGAAGCGTATAAATTCACATCTTGGTGAATTGTAACTGCACCTTCTCCACCATCTTTAGCCGCTACTAAACGCAGTTTACCTTGTTTTTCTGCTGCTGCAAATTCCTTTTGTTCATATCTAGGTGTTAAACCTTGAGTATCAGGTAAAATCCAGATTTGCAGTAAGTGTAATTCTTCAGTTTGCGAAGGATTAAATTCACTGTGTAAAATTCCCGTTCCTGCACTCATAACTTGTACTTCACCGGGACGAATCACCGAACCTGTTCCCAAACTATCTTTATGTTCTACTGCACCAGATAAGACATAGGTAAGGATTTCCATGTCTTTGTGTCCATGAGTTGCAAATCCCGCACCAGCAGCGATTAAATCATCATTAATTACTCGTAATGCCCGAAATCCCATGCGTTGCGGATCATAGAAATGGCTAAAAGAAAATGTGTGATAACTATCTAACCAACTAATTTTACTATGACCGCGATCATGAGCTTTGTGAATAATATAGTTAACGGTATTTGTAGACATAATTTCACCTCATAGTTTAAGTTTATTTGTCTCTGAATTACTTCTGATACTAAATCCTGATTTCAAACTCCTCTTTTGCCCTAACGACTGGAAGTCGCGGCACTTTCCGCAAAGTCTGCCTACGCAGACTAATTTATCAGGGGGGTAATAAAACAGGATTTGGTATGAGATTAATAGCCAAATTCAGCTAAAGCTGACTAAGTGGATTTTCAAATTGAGTAATTAGTGAATTTATAAATTACTAATTAGCTTTGTGCTTGTTTTGAACTATTCCTATAGTAAAGGATGAATATAAAAAATAAAAGTACGCACTTAGAAGTTACGTACTGACCAAAAAGTAACTATTTGCAGTCTATACTTTAGGCAAAGATGTGATGATTATCAATAGACTTGAATGTACCACCAGACAGACGATCGCGCAGTAAGTCATTTTGTAAGAAGTCATGGGGGAAACCTAGTTCAATCCGACTGACTTCATCTAAGCGTTGGAGTTGTGCTGGGGAAAGTTGTACATCTAGGCTGCCTAAGTTATCCTGAAACTGGCTCAACTTACGAGCGCCAATAATGGGAATGATAATACCATCTTGATCGCGTAACCAAGCGATCGCTACCTGTGCAGGTGAACAGCCAATTTCAGCTGCTACTTGGCAAACAACTTCCGCAATGGCTAAACTCTTCTCAGAAATTACACCCCAAGCAGGATCACTCAATCTTCCCTGTTCTGATTCTTCTAGTGGTTTGTTATATTTCCCAGTCAGTATACCACTAGCTAATGGCGACCAAGGAGTTACTGCTAAATCCAAAGCTTTAGCCATTGGTAGTAAATCCCGTTCTGGGGTACGTTGAATTAAATTATACTCAACTTGTAAAGCGATAAATTGAGTCCAACCTTGATATTGTGCGATAGTGTTAGCTTGAGCGACAATCCAAGCGGGAGTATCGGAAATGCCAATGTAAAGGATTTTACCTTGACGCACCAAATCATCGAGCGATCGCATCACTTCTTCGATAGGTGTAGTGAAATCCCAAGCATGTAGCCAAAATAAATCAATATAGTCAACATTCAATCTTTTTAAACTACCTTCCAAAGACTGAACTAAATTTTTACGATGATTTCCACTAGCATTAGGATCATTTTTCCGGTCATTCATTCGCAAAGGAAAAGAATATTTAGTTGCCACTACAAATCTTTCCCGATCTTGTGCAACTAACTCTCCAACAATTGTTTCACTTGTGCCATTAGTATAGCCATTGGCAGTATCAATAAAATTACCACCCGCAGCCACAAAAGCATCAAAAATTTTGTAACTTTCATCTTTTGATGCTCCCCAACCCCAATCTTCTCCAAAGGTCATAGTTCCTAAACAGAGTTCAGAAACTCTTAAACCACTTTTACCCAAAAGTTTATATCTCATGATGTTCTTTTGTTTGGTAGAAAGTTGTTATATATAGCAGATTTCAGCTAAATGACGTACAAATGTTAGGAACAAAGCCTGATGCTAAAAAACTTTTAACCCTGTTCCCTGTTAAGAGTTCCCTGTTCCCTGTTAAGAGTTCCCTACTTTAGATTCTAAGCTGTCAGCAGTCAGCAAAAAGGTTATTTTACAGAATTCAAAAGCTGATAGCTGACATTAGATTTTTGTTTGTTCTCTGTATACTTTAGGGGTTGTACCCAGCAGTTTGCGAAAGACATTTGTAAAATGACTTTGATTTTGAAAACCCACCAATTGAGAAATTTGTTCAATGGAGTTTTCAGTAGTAGTTAATAATTTTTTCGCTTCCTGAATGCGACAATTCATCACATATTGATGAGGTGCAAGACCAGTTGACTGCTTGAACAGACGCGAAAAATGATACATACTCATTCCTGCTGTTGCAGAAATTTCCGCCAGAGACAAATCTTGGTTAAGATTGTTTTGAATATATGCAACAACTTGGCGTAATTTCCACTGTGATAAACCCTTACCCTGAGAAGCCTGATGAGGAATTGTACTATATGTAGAATAATGTCGGAGTAGGTGTATACAAATTGTATTGGTCAGAGATTCAACATAAACTCGACTACCCACACCCTCAGATTTTAACTCTGACTTGAGTGTTAACCCAATTTGTTGCATTAGAGGGTCTGACGTGGCAAATTGGGGGATAAGTTCTACTTGCTGTAAGCCTACTGACTCTATAATAACTTGATTAAAAAAATTAGGGTCTAAACTCAGGAGGATAAATTCTCCTTCTGACTCCCAGCGAGCGAGATGATAACTACTAGCAGGAATCACGGCAATATCACCCGGAAACATTTGTTCTATTTTGAGTTGACCATCTAATACCCGCTCTACCTTGTGGGCTTCTGGGCTGACATTAATAGCGATCGCATGTTGTTGAAAGCTATGTTCTGGGGTTTCGTGACCAGGCTGTAAGTGATACTCCAAGTAGATACCTTGCCAGTGAGCATCATAACTGGAAATCACAGGCGATCGCGGCACAATCTCCGCTAAAGCATCTTTATGTGTAAAATCAACACTGAAGATTTTATTTTGTAGCATCCTTGTTTACCCCAGAACCGACTAACATAGTAGGTGTAATGCTAGATTGATTTTCGCAAATATTTGATAAATTTGCTTAGAAAAGCTGATCTTTATGGGCTACTATGTGATTTATGACGGTAACTGTAATCTCTGCGTTACCTCAGTACAATTTTTAGAAAGTTTAGACAAAGGCCAGTTGTTCCGTTACATCCCCATGCAAGATGAACAGACCCTAGCCACTTGGGGAATCACCAGCCAAGATTGTGAGCAGGGAATTATTCTCATTGATGCTAATGAACCCAAAAAACGCTGGCAAGGTAGTAATGCAGTTGAAGAAATAGGCCGACTTTTACCAACAGGTAGTATTTTTATTAATGCTTATCGTGCTTTACCGGGGTTAAAGTGGCTGGGTGATAGAGTTTATGAACAAGTGCGCGATAATCGCTATACCTTATCAGGTAAACGCCCCAGCACTTATCAATCAGCTTACTGTGTAGATGGGAGTTGCAAAATAAATAATGCCTAATAAATCACATTAGATTTTCAGCAAAAACCCTTAGTCATAGATTGAAAATGCTATGACAGCCCTCTTTCATGTACAAGATTAGGGACAGCGAAAAAATAAACTATACAGCCTTATAGACTACAAAAATTTAATGAGACCTTTTTTATTGACTACTCCCTTATACAGTTTTCCTTTAAAGATGATAAAAATACTCCTCAAAGGGTCTTGATTTTATCTCCCATCTTTTGATTCATGGAAGCTAGATATTGAATTTTTCTTAGATATGTTTGCAGATTCCTATATTCAGTAGTAAAAAAAAATCAAAATAAACAAAAAATATATCAAATAGAACGCCAGTTATTCATGATACATTATATTTGTAAATTCCTAGAGTAATTTACTTGGGAGAGTAAAGTCATTTTCTCAAAAGTAATCCTCTTGGTTTGTCAGCAATATTTCAGCATGATTTATTGACTTTTATAGATAGTCCCAGTGAATTGATAAAATTTGTTGTGGAGTGACGGAACAGAAAAAGTAAGTATTCAGGTAAGAACTCAGATCCCCGACTTCTGTCCATTAGTCATAATTTATTGGCATGATCAAATAAGAACTCGGGGATCTTACCCACCTTATATATTAAACCACCTGAATCTTTACCAGAAAAAGATAGATGGTATTTTGGGACTGTTCATTATTTTATCGAATTGGGGTAAAACCTTAGTTTTTCGTTGATTAAATGACGTAATACTCATTCAAAACCCATCTTGAAAAGTTTGCTATGGCGGAAAAATAGGCCATATAAATTTTGTCCCCGACTACGCTACGCGGACGTAAATTTCAAATTAGGAAAGTAAGATTTTATCCATGTTTACTGCTGTAAAACTGTTGCCTTATTCTAGCGAATTGATATAACTTATTTAGTTGATGTGCAAGCGATGAATTAGGGATATTTGGCTAGGATTTCTATCAAGTGTAAGTTTTTAATACTAGAAATGAAAAATATTAATTATAGTATATATTCTTGATTCATTTTTTATTTAAAAAAGCATTGTAACCATACCTAATTTCTTCGCATATATTCTCTTTAATTCAATTTATTGACACTGAATATATGTGGTAAAGCCTTGCTTATCAGCAGCTTTTAATAGAGCAATTCTAAATCATTTATGAACACTTTCTGTTCCCTGTTCCCTGTTCCCTGTTCCCTTGCCTCTACTGGTCAGTTCACAACTCAAATCGGATTGCTATATTTATCGACAAAAGTAATTGCAGAAAAAGTCTAACTAATTGAACAAGGATAAATTATGAATTCACGTTTATCTAGACGTAATCTTTTCAAAGCCCTTGGTATCCTCATAACTGGAGGTGTAGTTACAGGCTTATTTCCCTTTCTCAACAATATTTTTACTAAAAAAGCTCAAGCGCAACAAGTAGTTGAGAGAGTTTATAAAAATAGGAGATATCGAATAATTACCAAGCCAAGTTCTCAGGTAACGCAATTGCAAAATGGTTTAATAGATACACCACAACAGCTATTTCTTGATAATAGAGAAATCAGGATTATCCGCCATAAACCAACAAATAAGTATGTATCTCCCCTGTTATTTGGTGAATTTAATTCACCAGCAGATATAGCCAAGACTTTAATAGATTTAGGAATTAAACTGCCAGATAGCGAGGTGAAATTATACTACAATTTTAATTAATTACAGACTAAATATAAGGTAGAAATTCAGGATTAGGTAGTGCGGTTTTTCGGTTTCTTAAAGAGAAACAGGTTTTACCAACAACCATCAAATCTGACTGTAAAATGGCTTACGCATAAAATACGAAAAACTGTGTCAAGAAATTGCTTGCCAACCTTCGCAGTGACAAAAGCTAATACCAATTCAAAATTCAAGATTCAAAATTCAAGATTCAAAATTAATAAAGCTAGATGTAATCTAGGTTTCAGGGTTTGAATCTGTTGCTAGATTTTAGAGCATTGGTATAAGTTAATTTTGCGTAAGCCCTATGTGAAATTCGTTAGAGTCCTGAATTATCAATTTTGATTTCTTATTTCTGAATGCTGAGAGTCTAAGATTCAGATTTTGAAAAAAATTATCACCAAAAATCAAACTAGAATATGACCAACTATCGTAAAGATGCCAGCTTACTGACTTATTCAGAAAGACAAAATTTTGTTAAAGCTGTCAAAGGTGTCAAAGCTAAAATTATTCCAGGGACTAATCGGAGTGTCTATGACGAATTCGTCATTTGGCATAGCAACTCAGTGATCAAGGTCGATTCAACTGATTCTTTCGGTTTTCGTGATCCTGCTCATGGCGGCCCTGCTTTTCTTCCCTGGCATCGTTTTTTTCTTTATAAATTTGAACAGGAATTGCAAAAAGTTGTTCCTGGTGTCACCATTCCCTATTGGAACTGGACACAAGATGCTTATAATCCCACTGCTTCATCAATTTGGGCTGATGACTTTATGGGAGGTAATGGTGATCCTCAAAATAACAACATAGTCAAAACTGGGCCGTTTGCAGCTGGTAAATGGACAACTGTTAATGCCGATGGTACTGCCAAAGGAGGCTTGATACGACAATTTGGGGTCTTATTTCCTGGCATACCAACACCGTCAGATGCACTGGCTGTTGTCAAGGAGGTTCCTTATGATCAAGCCTCATGGAATGCTGCCAGCAAACCAAGTCATCGTACTCGCTTGGAAGGATTTGAGTTTCCTGCTGGGTCAACAGAAGTAGTTTTCACCTTTCACAACCGAGTGCATGGTTGGGTTGGGGGAGATATGAGCATTGTTCTGACTTCGCCTAATGATCCACTTTTTTATTTGCATCATTGCAATGTGGATCGGCTTTGGGCATTATGGCAAAATTACAATCCTAGCCAGGGATATAAACCAACCAGTGGGGGGCCAGCTGGACATAATCTTAATGACCTAATGTATCCTTGGGATGGAAAGGCTACCAACCTCCAAGCCAGACCGATAGATGTTCTCAATTATCAAAACCTTGGCTACGATTACCTTTAATCAACTGTTACGCTTTTGATTTGCAGACGATCGCCAGCCAAGGTACTGATTGTAACTAAGTTTTCTGATTGTCAGCATTCAGCTTTGAAATCAAGTCCGTCAGTATCGGTTATCAGCTATCAGCAGCAAGCCCTGTTGCTAACTACCGACTACTGATTGACAGCTGAATGCTGACTTGTCATTTTGAATTTTAAATTTTAAATCTTAAATTCGTAAGTATTCAGAATCCAGAATCCAGAATTCAGCATTAAAGAGACTTTTACAGTCAAGCTGAATTATTCTCAAGAAATATTACTACTGTCTATTCCTTATTAGATCAGCATTCTGACCGGAGGCGGAGCGTCTGGAGGCTCCGCTCTGACTCCTGACTCCTGAATTCTTACTTAAATTCTCTATTTTGTATTTTAAATTTTGGCTTTTGAATTTTGAATTTTGAATTTTGAATTGTTTAAATGGGATGATTAAATACCTCTAAAATCTGCCTACAAATTTGTTTTAATTTATCTCCCACTTCTGGAGAAGGGCTAGATTCACCCACAAAACTCCATTCTGCTACAGTTGAAAGTCGCCAAACCTCGCCTCGATAATCAAAACCTACCGCCTCAATGCCGATCGCTCGCCGTAAATTACTAATAGGATCTTGATAAAAGCGAATTTGAATCAACACACTACGACTACGCCAAGATTTACTGACACCTGGAAAATGAAAACCAATATCAATAGAATCTGGATCTACTAACTCCCTGGTTTCTGGATCATTTTTCCACGGTTTGAGATCAGATTTGGCATCAGGAAACTCAGTTTTGAACAAGTTAACTGCTGTGGCAATTTTGCTGGTAAGTTCAAGGTTTGTTGCTTGTTCAGCTGCGTTCACTCAATCATACTCCTCAAAATAATTAGAAGTAAGACTATATCAGTGTTTCAGCTTACCAATACCACAAAGATTTCGCAACTCTCTATTACGCTTTCATCACAAAGGGGCAGGGGGACGCAGGGACGCGGAGAAAAAAGACGCGGGGACGCGGTGACGCGGAGAAAAAAGACGCGGGGACGCGGTGACGCGGAGAAAGAAAAAGACTCTTATTCCTCCTCTCTCCCTGTCTCCCCTCTCCCCTCCCCGTGTCTCCCCTC
>DATGXQ010000305.1:0-8553 GCA_035298905.1 Nostocaceae cyanobacterium
AACTGGAGAAGCATTATTTTGTCCGGCTTGTGCTTGTGCGGCTTGTAAAGCGGCTTGTGCTGCGGGGTCTCCTTGTGCTGCTTTGGCTTGTAAATCTGCCAGATTGCTTTGCGTTGCTTGTGCTGCTTGTTTTTGTAGTTCTGCTAAATCTGGAATTTCTGGAAGAGGGGCAGCATAAACGATATTAAATTCACCCCGGTCTAATTTGGGAATAAAACCTTTAGGAATGTAGGGAATCAAAGCTACTCCCGCAACTAAACTAAAGATACCAAATCCCACTACTAAAACTCGATGCCTTAAAGACCAATTTAGTAAATTACGATAAGCATCATCAAACTTTGTCCATAGCTTTTTCTCTTCGCGCGGTGTACCATGATTAGGCTTAGGTTTTAACCAATAAATTGACAATACTGGTGTTAAAGTCCGCGCAACTGCCAGAGAAGTTAACATTGCTACTGAGACAGTAATACCAAAGGGTTTGAAGAACTGACCTATTACCCCACTCATTAAACCAATGGGAAGAAACACTGCTACAGCTGTGAAGGTGGCTGCAATCACTGGTAAACCCACTTCATTAGTAGCGCTAATGGCTGCATCCTTCGGTGATTCACCGTTGTCAATATGTCGGACAATGTTTTCTACATCTACTATTGCGTCATCGACAATACTACCAATCACTAAAGCTAAAGCTAGTAAAGTAATGGTTTCGAGGTTAAACCCAAAGATAGCCATAGCGATAAATGTCCCTAGTAGAGAGAGGGGAATGGCTAAAGCAGAGATTAAAGTAGCTTGCCAGTTCCACAAAAAGGGAATAATTACCACTACAGCCAAGATGATGGCTTCTATCAAAGCATCGATAGTGGAATGGGTAGCATTGCGGATATATTCAGCTTGAGTAGCAGCGAGACTAAAAGTAATGTCTTTTAATTCAGATTGCAATTTTTTAACTTCATTTTCTACGCGACTGACTACTTCTAAGGTGTTAGCATCACCGCGCTTAATCACCTGAAAAGCTAAAGCTTCTTGACCATTAAACCTAGTTAGCGTTCCTCCCGCAGTTAAGTTGTTTGTAGGGAGTGAGGGAGGAGTGGTGTTAGCGTTACCTAAGAGGACGACCTTGTTAACTCCGGCGACTTTAGCGATCGCTGGTACAATTTTGTCATTAGCCAGTTTACTTAAATCGGCAAGTTTGAGAGATTTACTCTCAATGGCGTAGCTGACCGCAGAAGATTCGTTTAAGTTTAAGGGTATAATTTCATAGGTTGCACCCTTGGGTAACTGCAACTGCTTGAGTGTTTCCTTAGTTGCGTCAGTGGAAGTTTTCAAATCTGTACCAACAAAAAAGGACAAACTAACAGCAGCTTGACCAGGATAAGTTGATGAGCGAATATCTTCTAAACCCTGTAAAGACTTTAGCTTTTCCTCGATTGGTTTAGTGATTTGCGTTTCTGTCTCCAAAGCTGTGGATAGGGTTGCTTTGGCATTTACTACCACCACCGGGAAAGTAATATCTGGGAATAAGGCATATTTCAGAGAACTGAAAGCCAGAATCCCTGCGACCGTGACAGCTATCCAAAAACATACCGTCAACCACGAGTATTTTATCGCCCATTTGGAGATATTAAAGCGATCGCGTGTGGATTTTGCGCTTTTATCCTGTACCATCTTCAAAAATCAGCTTGCGGGTGACATAATCATTTGACATAGTACAGTAATCGCTTTGTGTTTGGTGATTGGGTATTAGGAACAGGGAACAGGGAACAGGGAACAGGGAACAGGGAACAATAAAGATTCTTTTTCTCCCCACCTCCCCATCTCCCAACCTCCCCATCTCCCCATCTCCCTATCTCCCCATCTCCCCACCTCCCTATCTCCCCACCTCCCCACCTCCCCACCCCTCCATAGAGTTTCATCTGTGGGAATTATTCATTACACTAATTGGAAATAACCGAAGTGTCCAAATAATGCATATCTCTTTATGAAACTTGGATCTGTTGAACACAAAGAATTATTCTGTCGTCAGTTTATGGAGACTTACAGGGACTATGAACCTGAATCACTCCCCTGGCCTGATTTAGATGATGTAGCTTTAGCAACCTTGCGGGGTATTCCCTTTTGGGAAAAAGCGTTAGATATCGAACGAGAAGCAGGGGCAATGGTCAGCACTTATGCTAAAACTGTTAAAGACCCTCTAATTCAAGAAGCGATCGCACTCCAAGGTCGAGAAGAATCACGTCACTCGCGTTTAATCCAAACCCTGATCAACCGTTATGGCATCGAGATTTCAGCACGTCCACCGGTCATACTACCCGAAAATATCGAACCAGCTTTTATTACCTTTGGCTTTGAAGAGTGTGTAGATTCGTTTTTTGCCTTTGGCTTGTTTGCGATCGCCAAGGAAGCTAATATTTTTCCAGAACAACTTTTTACCATCTTCGACCCCATTTTAGACGAAGAAGCGCGTCACATCGTCTTTTTAGTCAACTGGTTTACCTACATACAAATCGAACGCGGTCAAGGTTTTCCATTACTCCGCAACACCAAAACCCTGTTATATTATGCCAAAGCCTTAAGCAATTTAATCGGTGCTTTTAGCGGTACAGACTCCAGTGGTACAGGCTTTACCGCTACAGGTGCTAATACCTTTATGGATAACCTCACCCTCGAAAAATTCATTGCGGTCTGTCTGCGAGAAAATGAATACAGAATGAGTAAATATGATTCTCGTCTTCTCCAACCGCGATTTATTCCCAGATTAACAAATATCGCTTATAAAATCCTACAACTCATCCCCAAACGTAAACAACCAACCCTAGCAACCAGTACCTAAATTACTGCTTATAGCCATCTTCAATTGTAGGGACAAGGCAATGCCTTGTCCTTGCCGATTTCGCTTTACTCCTAACTACTGAATTCTGAATTCTGAATTCTACTTTATTACAAACCATTACCTATCAAAATAAACGCCGACCAATAATAGGGATGCTTAAATTCAGTCGCTTGATTATTAGTTAATAACTCTAACTGTGCTTGTTGTAAAGCTTCTGCTTTAGTGACATTTCCCTTTTGTAAAATCTTGTAAAATCTATTCATTAACGCTTGTGTTCCTCCATCAGAAACAGTCCACAAAGAAGCAATAGTCGCTTTTGCACCTGTCAATTGAATTTGATAACCTAAACCTAAAATTTCTTGGCCATTACCTAATTTTTCACCTAAAGCAGTTTGACAGGCACTCAAAACCACTAAATCGACATTTGGCAAAGACCAATTTTCAATATCTTTGAGTGTAGCTCTTTCACCATTACCAAAGAGAATAAAAGAACTTTCAGGATTATCCTTATCTAACATACCATGAGTTGCCAAATGCACAATTTTATAATCATTCATTTGGGGGATAGTAATCTGAGGACTAAAATCTTGATCTAATAAAACTTTTGTTTCTGGGAGAGTTTTTGCCAGATTTTCTACTTCAGCTTTAGCAAATTCTAAACCACTAAAACTAGCTTGTCTTTGTCCTAAACTTACTGTATAATCACCTTTAGTAAAAGCAGCAGCTAAAGTTGGTAAACTCTTTAACGGTTTACTATCTAATTTCGTTAAACTGGCAGCAGTGATATTATTAATAATAAATCTTTCCACTAGCCATTTTTGACCATCATACAATGCTGCTAAAGGTACATATCTTAATTTACCATCAGGAGCATAAACAATTGCTTCAGCATCAGCTTGTTTGAGGTCATTTTCAATCGGTTTAATAAGCCAATTATATAATTTATTTGCTGGCTCTTTAATATTTTTAGCCGGATTTTGAATTGCGCGTCGATATTCAATAACCGTTTGTTCTAATTCAGCTTTTGTTACTTTAACAGGTCGATGAATCGGTGGAGAGTCAGCAGTAACTATGACTATTTCTAATCTATCATCTAAAACTAAGGGATAGAGTAAAACAGCTTTGCGATTTAATTGACGTAGGTTACTCCGAATTGAGTTAAGTTGACGTAAATTCAAGTTTTCTTGTCCAGAAGTATTTGATAATTGCTGTACCAAGGAAACCACATCTGGATTTTTAGTAAACTTATTAAACTCACCTGCAACTTCTTGTTCTAATTTAACTAATTCCGTAATACGTTTTTCTTGATTGCTATTTCGTTGCTTGGGGGGAATTTGGCGTAAATTAGTCAGTTCTTTACCCAAAGTGATGGCTTTATCTTGAATAGCACTATATTTTTTTGTAATTTCTTGTTCTTGAGTTTTGAGGGGTAATTTAGCTATTTCTGGACTAGCGAAAGTAGTACCACCACGCTGATTATTATTATTATTATTTTCTACTTTAGGGGAAGTTGTACCCCTGCTACCAATAAAATCAGTAACTTCTTGAATTTTGAGTAAATCTAACACTTCCTGTGCTTCGGCTGGACGGTTTTGCTGTAATAATAAATCAGCTAATTTACGATATCTTTCCGCAACAGTTTCTGTGTATGTTTGCTGAATATTAGAAGAGACAGTCCGCAAATTTTGCCGGATAGTCTCTGTGAGGTTAACTGATTGCTTGTAAAATGCGATCGCTAATTGGGGTTGATTCTGTACAGCTAGTACATCCCCTAAAAATTTTAGCGTTGCTGCCTCACTAACTTTATCACCTACTTCCCGATGTATTGCCAAAGCTTGCTGATATAGTTCCGTCGCTTTAGCAGTTTGGTTCTGTTTTTGATATGATTGTCCTAAGTTACTAATTGTTACACCTTCCCCAGTGCGATCACCTATGGATCGATAATTAACTAGAGCTTGTTCGTTTAAGGCGATCGCTTGGTTAAAATTACCTTGATTTTGATCAACACGGGCAATATAATTTAAAGTTACGCCTATACCTTGTGGATATTTATTTGTTTGGTAAATCTTTAAAGCTTGCTGATATAATTTCACAGCTTGGTCATATTTTCCTAGACCAAAATAGATTTGTCCAATATTATTAAAATTTAGTGCCTTACCTCGTTCTTGAAAAGAGTCCTGCCCAAAAGCATCCCCCACATTAGCGCGACTAGCTACCTGTTGTAAAGCTTGAGGATTTTCACCCAAAGCAGCATAAATTAATTCTATATCTTTGTTGCTTGTTCCTTTATATTCACCACTCTCCAGCTTTTGATAAATATTAGCAGCTTTTTCTGCTGACTCCAAAGCTTTTGAATATTGACCTAAATTAAAATACACTCCCGCAAAATTATTTAAAATTGCTGCTTCCAAACCGTAATAACAAACTGATTTCTGTTTATAACACAAATCCTGAACCGGATTTAAAGCTTGTTGATAAGCATCCAAAGCCTGGGCATAATTTCCTAAATTCAAATATGCCACACCAATATTATTCATTGTTTGGGAGCTACCAATATAGTCATCATTAGCTTTTTGTATAGCCAAACTTTGCTGATAAAACTCTAACGCTTTTTGGTATTGTCCCAACCGGAAATAAATTGCTCCCATATCCGCCAGCATAATCTTTTCACTGCTAGAATAAGCTTTAGGGTTATTAGCTTGAAATTGCCTTAAAATTTTTAACGCAGATTGATAAGCTTCTAAAGCTTGAGGATAATCAGTCAAATTTACATAAGTTTCCCCAAGATAAGATAAAGGTATCCATTCATTTTCTATATCACGATTTTTTTTGTAAATATCCGCAGATGATTGAAACAACTTTAACGCTTGAGAATATTCACCTTGACGCAAATATATATAACCAATATTCATCAAGGTTTTAGCCTCTGCTGCTGTCACATTGTATTTTTTGAAAATCTCTAATGTTTGCTGAAAGACTTTCAACCCAGCTTGTAAATTATCTAAACTCACCAACTCCTGATAAATAGTAGATTCAGCTTGACTATTTAACCTCACTGCTTCAATGATTTGTTCTTCTGCTGTGGGTGTGGGTGCTTGTGCTAATACCCTTATGGACATTGGGAAAAACCAGGAGGAAGATATAAAGGTAGCGAGAATAGTTGTAGTAATTAAATTAAGTCGCATCTAGCTAAATTAAATTTAATATGTTTATGCTAATATGCTACAAATTAACCTGTGTTGGTTGATTTTTTAACAATCCTTAAAAATAAAGATTTAACCGCATACGAACGCAGATGAAAACTACTACAATAATAGTTATAAAGGTAATTTTATGACTATCAGGGACGTTCCAAGATTATTTTATAATATCCGAAGACTTCTCCTTTAGGACTGACAGTAAAAGGCATTAATAAACCAGCAATTGCATTTCTGACTAAATATTTAGGCAATAGATAAGCAAGTATTCTTGCTTGCCAAGACAAGGAAAAAAGTTTCAGAGACAGTTTTTGTAGTTTTAATAAAGTTGGCTGAATTGCCCAAGAAATATCTTCAATAACTTTAACTTGAAAGCCAATAGATTGTGCTATTGATTGCCAATCTTCAACTTCTGAAAATCCATGCCGAACAGCCATTGATACTTCTACAAGTTGCGTTGCAGTTTGCAGTAATTTTGGAAGTTTTTCAATCTTGAGTTTTCGATAGCCGTCAAATACAATTAATTTACCTCCCGGACGTAGTACCCGAAAAATTTCTGCTAGTGGGATTTCAGGTTGAGAGGCATGACATAAACATTCAAAAGCAAAAACAATATCAAAAGATTGGTCTAAAAATCTTAATTGATTAAAGTCACCTTCTTGAAAAGATAAATTAGAAAAATTCTCTGCTTTCTGTTGCGCTATTTTAATATGTGCTGGAGTTAAATCAATTCCAGTAAATTGGATTTCTGGGTACTGTTTTGCTAAAAAACGGCTATTAAATCCTTTACCACAGCCTAATTCTAAAACAGTCTTTGCTGGAAATTGATCAATTTGTTCAGCAACTACTCGCGGTTGAGTATAGTAACCATCCGCATTAAATATACCATCAGGGTTCAAGGCCATGTGGATAGCATCTTGTCCAGAATGATATATTTGATAACCCCATTCGCTTTGGGTGTAGTAATTTATGGTAATATCTGAATCGAATTCCTTTAGAACGCGATCGCATCCAAAAAGCTTGTCAATTTTGGTTAGAGCATCTGCTAAGGTCAGTTGACTGACTGTTTTATCATCTTCAGGTTTTGAACCCAAGGTAAATAATTTAACAATAGTATTTTTCAAGACTTTATTCAACAACTTATTCAATTTTCTCCTTACACTTGTGTAAATAAATGCTATCAACCTAAACGATAAACATTGGCTGCTTGTAGTATTCTCATAAGAATCGCATACTAAGGAAGTATCTAAAGGAATGACATTTAACAGACAACAGAAAATTAATTGTTTCTTGAGCAGTATTAAACTTACTTTCAACTGAAGAAATTTAATTTAAGCATCAAGATATAAGTCTAACGAATAATAACTTGGTTTACAGTGAATGTCTACTGTTCTGGCAAAATCGGGAACATAATTATCTTATAGCCAACTTTGTCACATTGATAGCCGCTATCCCACGTCCCAGCGAACAAACACAAACAGCACAAGAAGAAACATAGAGAATTTTGACAAAATTCCTACTTGCTGGATTTACGAAGGTTATAGTCTAATCTAGTTCAGCACAACTAATAGAGAGCCACCTATGACTAGCCTGGGTAAAAAAAGATTAGATGCCGTTTTAGCGATCGCCACTTATTCTATCAGCAGTGGCACAGCGTCCGCAGCACCCACTCCTGGCGGAGAGCTTCCCAAGCAAGTTATTCTCACTGCTGGGGACATCCTCATGTTTACCAACATCTGGAAAATCTATTTTGAAGAAGAACTATCCACCAAAGGACTATTAGAAATTTTAGGTCAACTAGGTTTAGTCACAGTAGCAGGAACAGGTGCAGCTTATGTAGTTGGTAAAGCCAGCACCGCCATCTTAAAAGAAATTACCAACTGGACAGGCCCGCTAGGTTGGACAATCACCGCAGCCATCACCAGCTCCTTAAGTGGCTTATTTGGAGCCAGTTGGGCGATTTATTGCGACTCTATGCACTGTCAAAAACAACCTGAATCACCCTAAAACTCAGACCATCTGCCCAGTTAACCACCTATCCACACTATATATATAGGGATTGATTGGGCGATCGCCACAGCATCCACGACAAAAAACCAATCATCTTTGAGAACTTAAGAAGCTGCAAAAACAAGCTCCTATCCTTACTGCTCATACTCCAAAATAACCTAATCCTTGCCCAGCAAGCTTTTCAGCTTTTTTTGTCGATTCAAAAAATTTTTTTTGAGAAATAGTTGACAACGCTGTGGGAGTTAGTTATATTAAATAGAGTGAGAGCGGAACGGAAGCGAAAGCGCAACCGCCTCACAACTGAACCGAGAAAAGATAATACTTTGAAAGAAATAATTTAACCAATCCTCGTCAAGAAACAATTATAGAGGATTCCGGAATAATAATTTCGGAGCCAAAAGAAAGACAAACTCGAAACACAACAAAACGGAGAGTTTGATCCTGGCTCAGGATGAACGCTGGCGGTATGCTTAACACATGCAAGTCGAACGGTCTTTTCGGAGATAGTGGCGGACG
>DATGXQ010000306.1:0-9807 GCA_035298905.1 Nostocaceae cyanobacterium
GATGAGGAAGTAATTTACCCACACTCTAATTTTTGACAATTTTGTGTTCGCAGGTGACATAAAGCGGTATATTTTTGGTATGGCTGGGTGAAAACGAAGCAGTGCCAAAAATCATCACGATTGTTAACGGTAAAGGGGGAGTCGGAAAAACGACTACCGCAATTAATTTGGCGGCTAATTTAGGGAAAGATCAAAAAGTTCTATTAATTGATGCAGATGTCCAAGCTTCTGCTAGTTGGTGGTTTCGGCGAAATCAGCAAGGAATGGGATTTGACCTAGCCACAGACTCCAATCCTCAACTTTTAGGTGAATTAGGTAAGCTAACAAGCTACGATTTAGTAGTGGTGGATACTCCTCCAGCGCTGCGTTCTGAAGCTTTAGGCGTGGTAGTGGCGATCGCTGATTATCTAGTTTTACCTACCCCTCCATCAGCTATGGATTTAACTGTGTTAATTGAAACGGTCAAAGCAGCTGTTACCCCCGTTGGTACTCCCCATCGGGTACTCTTAACTAAAGTTGATGCACGGAGTTTAGGAGAAGCCACAGAAGCTAAAAATACTCTATTGCGTTTAGGTATTCCCGCTTTTAATACAGTGATCCGCACCTATAAAGCACATGAACGTGCTGCATTAGAAGGCGTAGCAATTACCCAATTACAAGGAAAAAACGCAAAAGAAGCAGATTTAGACTACCGACGTGTAGCAGCAGAATTAAAACGTGATTTGAGGAATTAATCAAATGCCTAGAAAAAGTATTTCTAAATTATTAGAAGAAGAAGCACAAAAACTCACACCATCCGCTAGTGAATCAACGGTTGATATCACGGCTGAAGTCGTGACTACAGAAACATCCACTGAAGAAACTTCCGAGGCTACAAGCAATCAAACTGATTTAGCAGACACGATTAAAGCTTTACAGGCAAGTTTAGAAAAAGCACAAGCACAAGAAGCAATTCTTCAGCAACAAGTTAATGATTTGCAAGCTGCATTATCAGCACAAACAGCTTTAGCTGACAAATTAACTCAAGAACTAGAAGCAACTAAGCAAACTGCATCATCGGAACAAAAAGCTTTAACTAAAAAGTTAAATACTGGAGAAACTACATTAGCAGAACAAAAAGCTTTAGCTGATAAATTAACCAAAGAACTAGCGGAAGTTAAACAAACTGCACTAGTTGAACAAAAGGCTTTAACTGAGAAATTCACTACAGAATTGGAAGAAGCTAAACAAACTATTTTACAATTAGCAGAAGCAAACTCACAGTTAATTGAGGAAAATAAAGCGTTAAAACAACCCCAACAAAGCTCTAAATTAACTTACAGAAAATCTCATCGCGCACCTGATTTACCAGTAAAAAATACAGAACCACCGGATGATTTTGCTGCCAACACTTGGCTGTATGATTAGCTTTTAACCGTCACCAAAATAGCTAACAAATACTGATTCTAGGAATGATTCAAAATCTCTTTAGAGACGTTCCATGGAACGTCTCTACTTCCAAAAATCATCAATGTTTATTTTCGATCTGATTGCTAATAGTTGATAATTACAGCAGATTTCAGGTAAATGAGGTACAAATTTTAAGAACAAAACCATATACCAAGGGGCTTTCAACCCTGTTCCCTGTTCCCTGTTCCCTGTTCCCTGCTGTAACTAGAAAACTCTAGAATATGTTGGGCGGTAATTTGTGGTTGTTCGAGGTGGGGAACATGTCCACAATCTGGAATCCAAACTAATTTACTCTGGGGAATTGCTTTGTTGAATTTCTGAGCATCCCCAGTCCCCAGAATTTTGTCACTATCACCCCATAAAATGAGGGTTTGTGGCTGAATTTGCGCCAGTTGGGGAAATTTGAAAGCTGTGTAACCACCACTTTTAGTAAAACTAATTAATGCTTGACTCCAGTTAGGCATTTGCAAGTGTAAAGCACCACAGTATAAAGCATCTACGGAAGCAAAAGCAGGATTTTTATAAGCAGTACGAGAAATGCGATCGCGTACTTGGAAATTCTGGAGAAATTTAGTTGCTAAACTATCCAAGGGTGGAAACATCAATTTACTTAGTGGTGAACCAGCTTTTAAACCAGCACTATCAATTAACACCAGCTTTTGTACCACCTCTGGGTAAGTCAGGGTAAAATCTATAGCCGTCGCACCTCCCATAGACGCACCCACCAAAATCACTGGTTGGTTAATCAGGGTTTTCCAGAAATAATATAAATGGGTTTTAATCGACTTGGGACTGTAGGAAATCCCTGGAACTCTATCTGTAAAGCCAAAGCCCAGCAAATCCACAGCCCAGGTAGTATTTTTTTGTGCCAGCAAAGGCAACACTCGCCGGAACTCTAACACGGAACTATCAAAACCGTGAATCAGTAAAATCGGCGTGCCACCACTACCTTGATTGATGTAAGTAGTAGTAATAGGTTCGATAGAAAGAGGAGTAGCGATCGCCCCAGATTGGATACTTTGAGCCAGAGCGATCGAAGCAGATTCAGTCAGCTGCTCAACTGCATCAGGAAGAAAACTTGGAAACATAATTTTTACCTTACATCACTATGTACCCTTCTCCAAACAACAGCAAATGATTTAGGTACAAAACCCCTATCCACCCAATCATCAAGACCCAAAGCCCAAAATAAATTTTTCTAAATGTTAAAAATAGGTATCAAACCCTCGTACAATAAATATCACTGATCCCCAACTCAGGAGAAAAAAGCCATGCCAATGGCAGTTGGCGTAATTGAAACATTAGGTTTTCCCAGTGTACTAGCAGCCGCAGATGCTATGGTCAAATCTGCTGCTGTCACACTCGTTTATTATGGTCAAGCAGAAAGCGCTCGTCTATTAGTCGCAGTCCGAGGACAAGTAGCCGAAGTGAAAACAGCCGTAGAAGCAGGAATCGCCGCCGGTGAACAAGCCCACGGTGGCCAAGTCATCACTCACTATATAGTTCCCAACCCCCCAGAAAATGTAGAAGAAATTCTCCCCATCCACTTCACCGAAAAATCAGAACCCTTCCGCATCTTCTGAGAAAATCGACAATAAAAAATGGGGACTAGCTTCGTAGAATTAACTCATAGAGCCAAATAATTTTATTCATACAGGAGATAAATTAATGTCACTACAGGCAGTTGGATCATTAGAAACAAAAGGCTTCCCCGCAGTATTAGCCGCAGCAGATGCCATGGTAAAAGCCGGACGAGTTACCCTAGTAGGTTATATCAGAGTGGGTAGCGCCCGTTTTACCGTCAACATCCGTGGTGACGTTTCCGAAGTCAAAACCGCTATGGCCGCCGGTGTAGAAGCAGCCCAAAACGTCCACGGTGGAACCTTAGAATCCTGGGTGATTATTCCTCGTCCCCATGAAAACGTGGAAACTGTATTACCAATTGGTTACACAGAACAAGTACAAAAATACCGCGAATCTGTAGAAAACCCCATCATCCGCTCTTCCAACGGCAGATAACCCCCAGGTATGGGGTATTGGGTCAAAAGACGCGGAGAAAAGAGACACGGGGACGCGGGGATGCGGTGAGGCAGTCGCAGTCCTGGCGGTTTCCGTCGGTTGCGAACTGCCGAACCCGAAGGGGGACACGGGGACACGGTGACGCGGTGACGCGGAGAAAGAAAATATTGTTTATTCTCCCCTCTCCCTGTCTCCCCTCTCCCCTCTCTTATTCTTCCCTCTGCTCCCCCGCGCAGCGTCAGCGTTAGGATTTCTGCCAGTAGACCTCTGCCTCCCTGCTCCCCTGCCCCTCCTCCCCGCCCCAGTCCCAAAAAGTGACAGTTGAAATACCAGCACATTCAGCACGAGATCCTCTACAAGTAGTGATCTTCATCACAGGTCTTCTACTGCCTATTTATAGTAATATTCTTATACTGATTTTTTGGGAGTTATCCTAATCCGCTACAATACCTCCGTCGTTCCGGCTGGAGATATTCGCAAAATAAAAAAAACATATATTCTTAACTACAGTTTCATTACAGACAATCCTCAAAATTACTCTTAAGGTTTATATGCAGCTGTCATAGGAATTGACAAAATCATTTCATTCACTACTGCTAAACTGCTCAAGAGATTTTTTTGGTAGTTGATAGTGAAAAAGATTGACTTTATCTCAGCTATTTACAAATCTTAACCTAAGTAAAGACAATTAATATTAAGGGGTTTATTCGTATTGCTAAGAGTATTGTGTTACTGATGTGAAAGTAAAAAATTCTAGACAATAGAAACTTACACAGGTGGAAAACGTCTGAGATAGTGATGACTATCATCACTTATTGGATGAGCAATTTAAGCTTCAGCTTTTCAAAATCCTGATTAGGAAAAGTAAATTATGAGTGGCTTTTAATAGAAAACAACTGTCAAGTTTTCAAATAAAAGTTAACAAAATAAGGATGGAAAAAAACTGATACAAGTACTAGAGAGAGTACATTTTGCATTAATTTGACGGGGAAAGTAAACACAATAAACCAAAAATTTCTGCATAAATTTACTGCATCAAGACGTAAATATAAAGAGGATGAATGATCAAAGTCTTGATGAAAGCTGTGAGTTCAGGTGTAAATACCAGTTAACAAATACAGGTCGGTATGGGGGTTGTGATGCAAACTTTAAAACAAAGTCTTGAAGAACGCGATCTCACTATGGCAAGTAATGCGGCGAACATAGCGCAATATTGGCACAATCGTCTAGCTGTTGAATGCCCAGACCAGAGTGAAGAGCAAAAACAAAGTATTATTCATTGGTTGTTAGGAGTAGACTTAAAACGGTTTGATTTCCTCAACCCTAAAGAAATGGAAATCGCCAAGCAGGCAATGGAATATCGCTTTAAGATATTACATCAACGCTATTTAGGGGTAGGAAGAGACAGAGCTTATCGTAACCTGATCAATCGTTTAGCTAGTGTGGTAACACTAAGAAATAAAATTCAAACCTGGGTAGCACTAAGCCGCGATCGCCAACGTACCGTTGTAGATGTATTACAAGAAGTGCTGCAAGAATTACTACAAAGTGATTCTTATATGCAGCAACAAATGGCCAGCATAGCAGGATTTACCAGCGATAAAAGACTACGAGACACCCTGCTGTTTGCCAGCATAGAAGAATATTGCTTGCGACCAGTACGCAATCAGCCCCTATTAGTGTTTCGTTTTGTTAACTACCTACGCCGCATCCAACGGGGTGGGTTAACACAAGTTCCCACCAGCGACTTAATCAGACTAATTTCTGAAGAAGTTCTTACAGAAGATAGCGAGAATCGGATCAACTTGGTAGATAGTCAAGCGATCGCTCAATATCAAGAAGCACAGCAACTAGAAGAACAACTAGCCCTACGTCAAACAGTACATCAGGAATTTGCAGCATATTTAGGACAAAATCTAGGACAACAAGCAGTAGACTGGCTGCACTTGTATCTGCAAGGCAAATCTCAAGAAGAAATTGCCAAAAAAATGAACAAGCCCATCAAAGAAGTCTATCGACTTCGAGAAAAAATCAGCTATCATGCCGTGCGTGTATTTGCCCTCAAAGGCAACCCAGAACTAGTAGATAACTGGCTTTCCATTTCACCCACAGAACACAATCTGGGACTAACACCACAAAAATTACAGCAACTAAGTGAACAACTAAGTCCTCTTGGTCGGCAAATTCTCGAACTGCGGAAAGCAGGTAACTCAATTGAAGCCACATCTCAACAATTAAAACTCAAAACTCATCAAGTTATGGGTGAATGGACAAAAGTATATCTAGCAGCTCAAAGCTTGAGAACTCAAGATTAAATTACCCACACTGTACCATCTGGTCGGTGTGAGTAACTTCATATCAATAGATCAATGACTCAGTTGAGAAATTTTACTATCAATAGCCAGAACCAATCACCAACTTTGTAGTGATAAACTAATATAACAGTGGGCAATCATTGCCAAGTTAGTAGCTTTTAGTTGGAAACTTTAGTTTGGGGATCAGACATTCATCCTCAAAACCGACTCAATTTTTGATCCGTGGTCACAATTTAGAACTTAAACACCGTACAGTTGTAAAATATCTTTACTTGCTGCCCACTGACTTAGAGGCACTATAGTAATCACAGGAACTACAGAGCAGTGAAACCTATGTTCTCTTCCGAGGGCAAACAAACTGATACCGCCACCATTGGGCAGCACTTAATAACTAGCATTCAAAACAACTCGCCACCAGGAGAAAATCATGAGCAAATCTTCGAGCTCATCGATAGTCTCTTATCCTTTGAAGCCTGTTTGTACCACCAAATCCTACCTTTAGGAATAGAAGAAAATAGTCTATTACTGGGCATGGTTCATCCAGAGGACGATGCTGCCTCAGAATATGTCAGCCGCATTTTGTCCTATGTCAAATTCACAATGGCTACCCAGAGGATCACAGCAGAGGCTCACCGTACCATTCTTTCAGCCTACCTCAACTACAAAAATACATACCCATCCAGTCTTAGACAAGAACATCCATCCCTAGCAAAATTTTTCCCTTCCCAAAATAGTCAGGCTGTTGATAATCAACCTCTTAACACTCCAGCCGAACATCCTGAAAACCTGCATACTCCAACCAGTACGGAGGCAGAAAACAATCAAAATTCTGAGCCAAGTATTGTCCCAGTTCCAGAAACAGCCCAAACCTCAGCAAATAATCACCCCGACACGCCTACTGAAAGTAAGGTGACTCTGGATATCATGCCAGAAGATTTACCCGCCCTACCAGTAGAAGTTCCCCAAGTCTTTAGCCCAATCCAAGTGTTATTAACACTACCACCGAAACAACTGCTAGCAGAATTATTGGCTAGGGTTTTAGTGGGAGGAATTGGACGGTTGTATTTAGAAAGACAACCCTATGAAGGTAAAATACTTTGGAGCGATAATGGTGTCGTACAATCTGTTCTAGATAAATTACCCCTCTCCCTGTTCCAAGGAGTATTAAATGAATTAAAGCGCCTGACTTCCCTACCGTTGACTAAAGTTTCTGAGCCAAAGCAAGTAGAAAAGGAATGTATTTACCAACAAAGCCGTTTACTACTACGCCTACGAGTAATGCCAGGCACTTATGGCGAAGAAGCAACATTACAAGTCCTACGGGGAGCAGCATTAAAATTTCATCAACAGCAGCAGTTGACCCATCTGAGCCGTAATACACTAGACACTGTTCAGCGTTTAAGCCAGATGTTACGTGAACTACAACAAAGATTACGTCTAGAATCTGATCTTAATCAGCAGCAAGTAGAAGCTCTAGTTAACCTCAGTCGATTAGTAGAAAATTTAGACCAACAAATCAAGATTCTAACAGATCAGACCCACTCACTAGAAAATGGGAGGTGACAAATCTGTCAGTAAAACCTCTGTTTTCGATCGCTAGACACAATTGTTATGTTGTAAGTGTAGCATCCACCACTACTCTCTCAAGGTTATAGTTGGATACGTATATCTTTTAATACTTATTCAGCTATTTTAAAACCTCAAAAAACTTATAGAAGCAAAGCTAGTTCCCTCATTTTGAATTCATTTGTTGCAAATATTTCATGCAAACCCAGGTTTTTAGTGATACTTTCCCCTTGATGAGTACGGCCAGTCCACAAACGTTGGAATGGCTACTCAACATTGCCATTGAACATGAATACCCAGCTGGACGGGCAGTATTGATGGAAGATGCTTGGGGCAATGCAGTCTACTTTTTGGTTTCAGGTTGGGTAAAAGTCCGGCGTACCAATGGAGATGATTCTGTAGCATTGGCAATCTTGGGTCGGGGCGATTTCTTTGGGGAAATGGCAGTTTTGGACGAATCACCGCGATCGACTGATGTCATTGCTCTCTCCCCTGTACAGTTATTAAGTGTATCTAGAGAGCGATTTATTCAAATCTTGTTCAAAGACCCACAACTACATCACCGAATGCTGCAATTAATGGTGCGACGCTTGCGACAAATTAATCTCCGTCTGCAAATGCGCTCATCACCACCAGCAGTTAAACTCGCCCATACCTTAGTGACTTTAAGTGAAAGCTATGGTCAGGATTCCCCCCAAGGTAAGGAAATTTTTAACATTCCCTATAAAGATTTAGCAGAAGTAACTGAAATCAGCTTGGAAGAAACTACCAAAATTATGGAAAAACTCCATGAAAAAAACTGGATTAAAATAGACACTGCTAATAATGCTCTTTATCTGGTTAACTTCAAACAGATGATTAATTTAGCCGGCAAAATCTAATCTGGGCTGAAACCAATTCAAAATTCCAAATTGAAAATTGGTCAAGTATGATTTGATCAAGGTTTGCCCGTTAGATATTTGTTACCTGCTTTTAGTGAATTGGTAGGAGTGCTAAGTAGAGGAGGAAAATTTGTAGAGTTAATTGAGGTAATTGGTATTACAAAAGTACCCAACCCGCCTATTTCGTATAATTTATGACTAGTAATTAAATAATAAATGTACTATTGACTATTGATGGTTGACTGTTGACTATTAACTAATAACTTCCAACTCCGCACACAAGATGACTGAAGCAACAGCACCTCTTTTAAACTCTCTAGAGCAAAAAATCTATCCCTTAATTCATTACCTGGTTGGCATGTCCCAACCAGAAACTCATCTGTTTGAGGTGACTTTACATTTAACAGATTATCCAGGGCCAATTCTGGATTTGAAAATGCCAGTGTGGACACCGGGTTCTTATTTAGTCAGAGAATACGCTAAGAATTTACAAAATTTTGCGGCTTTCGCTGGCAGTGAACCTTTACCTTGGCGGAAAGTCAGTAAAAATCACTGGCAGATAGAAAAGGGTGACTTTTCTAATGTGGTGATTAGTTATCGAGTTTTTGCCAATGAGTTAACAGTACGCACTAATCATCTAGATACTACTCACGGTTATTTTAACGGTGCTGCGCTATTTTTAAGAATTCCTGGTTGGGAGAAATTACCAATTCAGGTAACTATTTTACCGCCGAGTCCAGAATGGCGAGTAACTAATAGTTTACCACCAATTGAGGGACAAGTAAATTCTTTTTTGGCGGCTGATTTTGATACTCTGGTTGATAGTCCATTTGAAATTGGCAATCATCAATGGTATCAATTTGAAGTGTTGGGAAAAACTCATGAATTGGCTATTTGGGGAGAGGGAAATTTTCAGCCACGACGCTTGATTACTGATTTCCAAAAAATTATTGAAGTGGAAGCACAAATGTTTGGGGGGTTGCCCTATGACAGATATGTGTTTTTACTACATTTATTAGGTCAAGCCTATGGTGGGTTAGAGCATAAAAACTCTTGTTCATTAATTTATCAAAGATTTGGATTTCGCACCCAAGATAAATATGAACGGTTTTTACAATTAGTCGCCCATGAGTTTTTTCACTTGTGGAATGTGAAGCGTCTTAGACCCAAGGGGTTAGAAGTTTTTGACTATGACCAAGAGAATTACACCCCGTCTCTATGGTTTTGTGAGGGAACTACAAGTTATTATGATTTATTGATTCCTTTGCGGGCGGGAGTATATGATGTGAAATCATATTTAAGCCATTTAAGTAAAGAGATTACCCGCTATTTAACAACTCCAGGGCGCAAAGTACAACCTTTAACTGAGTCAAGTTTTGATGCTTGGATTAAACTATATCGCCAAGATGCTAACAGTGGTAATTCGCAAATTTCCTACTATTTAAAAGGGGAAATGGTGTCATTGTTGCTAGATTTGTTGATTCGATCGCACCAGAAAAATCAGCGATCGCTTGATGATGTGATGCGGCAAATGTGGCAGCAGTTTGGACAGGAGGAGATTGGCTATACCCCAGAAC
>DATGXQ010000307.1:0-10078 GCA_035298905.1 Nostocaceae cyanobacterium
CCATTCCCCGGCCCTGGTTTAGCCATTCGGATTTTAGGCGAAGTCACGGCAGAAAAGTTAAATATTTTACGCGATGCCGATTTAATAGTCCGGCAAGAAATTAACCAACGGGGCTTGTATAACAGTTACTGGCAAGCTTTCGCTGTTCTGTTGCCTATTCGTAGTGTTGGTGTGATGGGAGACAAGCGCACCTATGCTTTCCCCGTAGTTTTACGTATCGTTACCAGCGAAGACGGCATGACCGCAGACTGGGCCCGCGTACCCTATGACGTACTGGAAGTAATTTCTAGCCGCATAGTCAATGAGGTCAAAGGTGTCAACCGTGTGGTGTTTGATATTACCTCTAAACCACCCGGAACTATAGAATGGGAATAATTTAGTTAATTGATAGGGTGGGTATTGCTCACCCTATTGATGTTGATATATTGATTGAAAATATCTATGGATAAACAAGAATTAGTGCAGCGTGTATCGGCGAGACTGAAAAAAGAACCGCATAAAATTGAACCAGTTATTGATGCAACTTTGGAAGAAATTTATGATTCGCTGGGACGTGGTGAAAGTGTGACCATTAGAAATTTTGGTACTTTTTATGTAAGGGCTGAGAGAGAAAATTGGGTTTTTAAATTTAATCCGTCTCAAAGATTGCGTAAGTTATTTGGCTGGTCTTCCAGTTATAAAGGGTAGAATTAACAAAATAAGTGACTCCAGTTAAATTGAAGTCACAAATGTAAAATTTGTATAATTATTTATCAATCCATGCTTCTAAAAAGGGGCTGACTTTTACAAGTAAATGTCTCAAATTTTTTTGAGGTACTATTTGTTCATGGTGTAAACGGCCAAGAATTATCCCTGGATGTCTATGTTGAGTTACAGCAAAATTTTCAATTGCTTTTCGAGAAAAGTATTTATGAGTTTTATCAACAAAGTTTTTTAATGTTTGAGTTTCTATTAACCAATTGGCTGCTTTTTGATTAGCTGCCCTCTCTTCTTCATTTTCGTCTAAAGCATCTAAATTGTCTAAGTAACCTCCTTGATGTCCCAGAACAATATGTGCTAACTCATGCATCAGAGTAAACCAAAATGAATCAATACGGTCATATCTTAATGTTAAGGCTATAACGGGATTCTCGTTTAGATAAAAAGCTGCACCATCTAAATAGGTTTTATTCAAATGTGGTACAACGACAAAGTGTACTCCTATATCTGTTAGTAATTTGGGGATAAGAACGATATCTTCTACTTGTGCAGCACAGGTAAGAATTTCCGGTATAGCCGCCTCTAGTTGTTGGGGTTTAAAAGTTGCGACATTTTGCTTTTTAGCTAAGTTTTCCACTCGCTTAACCCAAGCTATTTGGGATATTTCTTCTGGTTTTCGATGCTGAGAACAGCGAAATTTGACAGCTAATTTAGGTACTTCTTCTAGTGAAGATATGCCGAAAAAATTACAAATTTGCTGTTCTAGTTTATCAATTGAATCAGTCTGTTGAATCCATTTATTTTTAATTAGTTCCGCCATAGGAGCAAGAGTATATAAACGACTTTTACGAACTATATCTTGCTCCTTTTTTTCTTTACTTGCTAGATGAAGCCGATATTGTGCTTCTAAGTTTGTCCAAAATTCAGGGGAAGTACCAAAAGCTTGAGACAATTCTATTGCTGTTTCTGGAGTAATTTGCTTTGTACCGCGAATGATTTCATTAATAGTTTGTACTGGCCGACCCATAATTTCAGCTAAATCTTTCTGTGTCCAGCCTCGTGCTTCTAGTTCTCGATTTACAATTCTTCCTGGTGTTGGTACTCTTGCTGGTGTTAGTTTTTGATTCATATCTCTAGTTATCCTGCTGCCCTAATTAGTGGTAGTCTACAATATCAATAATTGTGAGGTAGCTTCCTTGTTCATCTTTATCCAAGGTGACAATCAAACGCCACTGAGCATTTAAACGCAGAGAACGTTGTCCCTCCTTTCCTCGTTGTCCTTTTAGTTTCTCAAATCTCAGTCCTTTTTGTGCATATAAGTCTTGCTCATCTACAGCAGCACTAATAATTCCTATGACATCAAAGAAATCATCAACTACACCTGGGTACTTGTGAGCATTCTTTTCTTCTGTATATAGTTCCTCAATTTTCTTTTTTTTGAAATAAAAGCGCAGAGTTACTCACCCCCCAAGTTAAATGCACTGGATTTTGCATTATACAAATATAATGCTTAGATTCAGCTTTGGGGTGAATCGCTGATATTTTATTTTAAATCTTTCTATAACAGGTAATTTGAAAGTGTAAAGAAATTTATCTAAATACCTTGGTGTTAAGAGTTAACAAGGCTTTTGACAGGCTTCATTTCTCTGTAGATGGCAGATGTAGGTTTAATGATCTTTATAGTACAATTATACTATATAAAAACATAAAAAGCAAGATGTTGACCTAGAGAATTTTTGCTGTGGCTAAAAAGAGGATCTTAGTCTAAATGTTGGAGTTTAAAGGCAATTTGACGGTAAAAGTAGAGCCTAAACCGGGGCCGGGACTTGCAGCGTCAATAGTACCGTGATGTAGTTCCACAATATGACGAGCGATCGCTAAACCTAATCCTAACCCATGTTGTCTGTGAGCGCGATCGCCTTGCTGATACCTTTCAAAGACATAGGGTAAAAACTGCGGTTGGATACCAATACCTGTATCACTAACTGTAATTTGGGCAAATTTAACCTGCTGATCATTTAATTTTGATAAACTAACCTCCACCTTTCCCCCAGAAGGAGTAAATTTAACTGCATTAGAAAGCAAATTACCCAAAACTTGCAATAAGCGATGAACATCTCCGGTAATGGGTGGGATTGACTGATCAATAATAGATTCTAAGTTGATACCTTTAGCTTCTGCTGTGGGGTAAGCAGTTTCAATAGCAGCTGAGACAATAGAAACTAAATTTACTTCTTCCAGTTCTAGTTGAAACTTACCCCGAAGAATGCGAGAGATATTTAATAAGTCTTCTAATAGTTTTGCTTGTGCTTGGGCATTGCGTTCAATAGTTGCTAAGGCACGATTAAGAGTATCTGTATCTACAGGCCGAGTTTGTAGCAGTTTTGCCCAGCCTAAAATAGCATTAAGTGGCGATCGCAAATCATGAGACACCATAGCCACAAATTCATCTTTAATTTGGTTCGCTCTTTCTGCTTCCTCACGGGCAGCTTTTTCTAATTCTAAGAGTTGATTACGTTCAGTTTCAAATTGTTTGCGATCGTCAATATCTGTAGCTGTACCAAACCATTTAATTATATTTCCTTGCTCATTCCAAATTGGTAAACCCCTGACTAAATGCCAACGATATTCACCATCAAATCTTCTGTAGCGTAGCTCAAATTCATATGGTATACCTTGATTGATGCTCGACTTCCATCCTTCCAGCACCGAGAGCAAATCATCTGGATTTATAATGTCCGTCCAGCCTGAACCCAAGGCTTGTTTAAAGTTTTTACCTGTATATTCTTCCCAACGTCGATTGACATACTCACATTCACCCTGACTATTATCAATCCAAACAATTTGAGGGATACTATTAGATAAGTAACGATATAACTCTTCACTTTGCCGCAGTGCATCTTCTGCCTGTTTACGTTTCGTCAAATTAATAATAATACATACACTATAACCTTCTTGTTCACTTTCCTCCATGCGAGCAATTCCTAATAAGATAGGAATACGAGTTCCATCTTTATGAAAATATTCTTTTTCAAAAGGAATACAAATTGACCCAGTACGCAATTCTTGAACTTTTTGTTGATCAAGGGAATAGTATTCTGGTGGTGTCATCATATCCCAACGCATAATTCCTGCTTCCAATTCTGCACGGGCGTAGCCAAACATTTGCAGAAAAGCATCATTAGCTTCAAAAATTTTGCCACTAAAATCACCAAAATAAATACCGATAACATTTGATTCAAAAAGACGGCGGAATTTACCTTCACTTTGCCTTAATGCGGCTTCTACTCGTAGGCGATCGCTTAATGCTAATTTTTGTTCTGTAATATCTGTGACACTGCCTACTGCCCTTACTACCCGATTATCAGCATCTCGCACTATTAACCCTTGATCTAGCACATAGCGATATTTCTGGTCTTTATGCAGCATTCTATACTCTATACTATAGGAATTTTGTTCGGCAAAACCAGCCTGGGAAAGTTGCTGTAAGCAGTATCTATCTTCTGGATGAATTAGATTTTTCCACCATGTTAAAGTAGGTTGTGCTTCTTGTAAAGAATAACCCAAAACTCTAGTTAATCCCTCAGTTCTAATAATCCTATCTTTTTCAAAATCCCAATCATATATAAGGCAATTTACCGCCGCCGCCGCTAATTGAAAACGCTCATTACTTAAACGCAGTTTTTCTTCTGCTTGTTTCTTTTCTGTCACATCCCGCCAGGAAGCGACAAAACCATCTTCCATTTTGCGGATGCGAATATCAAAAGCGCGAATTAATTCTTGATAGCCATTAGAATAAATATACTCTTGTGCTTCCTTCACCAAAGGTTCGCCTGTTTCTACCACTTGGCAATACTCAGTAAATAAACCACTTTCTCGATAGACAGGCAAAATTTCACACAGTTTTTGACCTAGCTGTTCTTCCTTAGTTAATTGATGACATTCACAAGCTGCGGCATTGACATAATCAATCCGAAAATCAGTGATTTCATTTTGCTCATTGCGAATCGCTGAGTAAATGCCAAAGCAATCTAGCATATTCTCTACAGAAGTCCGAAAACGCTCCTCACTTTTTTGTAATTCTTGCCTTAATTGAGCATTTTTAATTGCTGAATTGACAGTAGCAGATAAATGTTCTGCGGTGATTTGACCTTTAACTAAATAATCTTGGATACCACTTTTCATTGCTTGTACGGCAACGGCTTCATTGCCATACCCAGTTAACATAATTACAGCAGGTAAATAACTTTTATTTTGTTGTTTTAATTCTGCTAAAAATTCTAATCCATCTAAGTCTGGCAAGAGGAAATCTAATAAAATTCCATCTGGTCGATATTGTTCGCATAATTCTAGAGCTTCATCTCCTAATTCTGCTTCTAGAATTGTGTAGGTATGTTCTTGATCTTGTTGTAGATAGCGACGATAAACCTGGCGGTCTTCTGGGGAATCATCGATAATTAAAACAGTTAGCGATCGCTCCATGATTAATTGCTAACATTATCCGCAAAAATGACAATATCTAACCAATAATTAATAAAAGCTTGAATTGTTGCTACCAATCTTTTAAAATTAATGGGTTTAAGAATATAACTAGCGATAGAATAGTCATAACATATCTCAATGTCTTTAGGATTAGAAGAAGTAGTAAATATCACTACAGGAATTTTTCTTAAATTTTCATCTTGCTTAATTTGCTCTAAAACTTCCCTACCGTCTGTTCCTGGTAAGTTTAAATCCAGCAGAATTATAGCCGGAGATGGATAAATATGCGGGTTACTGTATTCACCTTGATGGTAAAGATAATCTAGTGCTTCATCCCCATTACTACAGCGAAAAATGGGATTGACAACTCCTTGTTGCTTGATCACTCGATAGAATGCTTCAAAATCTTCATCGCTGTCTTCAATTACCAGTAAAGGTCGGGTATTTTTGCCAATCATACATTTAGCTAACCCCCTGGAGTGTGAAATAGAATTTACTACCTTCACCATAGGTTGATTCTACCCAAATTTTTCCGCCATGTCGTTCGACAATTTTCTTAGCAATTGTTAATCCTGCACCTGTACCACCACCGTATTTATTATGTCCATGTAGTCGTTTAAAAATACGGAATATAGCATCAAAATGTTTATCTCGAATGCCAATACCGTTATCTTGAACGTAAAAAGTTATTGGTGTAGTTTGGTCAAGGTAGCCGATTTCAATCCATTTTTGCTCTTTATCATTGTATTTAATGGCATTAGTAATGAGATTGTTAAATACTTCTCCAACTTGGACGCGATCGCAATAAACTGTAGGTAGAGGTCTAGGAATACGAATCTCTATTTTTGTTTCCTCAATCCTCGCGCTCAGTAAGTCTAAAATTCGATGCACAACACTATTAAGGTCTGTATTTTGCATCGAAAGGTCTACTCTTCCTAAGCGCGAAAAATATAGCAAAGAATCTATTAAATCTTCCATTCGCTGTGTTAAGCGAATCAAAGTGTTTAATTTATCCCTCCCCTCTTCATTTAAGATTTCTCCATAATCTTCAATCAAAAAATTAGAGTAATTGTGAATACCTCGCAATGGTTCTTTTAAGTCATGAGAAGCAATATAAGCGAAAGCATCTAACTCACTATTGCTGCGTTCTAATTCAGTATTAATTTTTGCTAACTCATCTACCTTACGAAGTACCACTCCAATGATAGCGTTTCTCAACTCTAGTGCAGCATTTACTTCGCATTGTTTCCAAGGTAGAGATTTTAACCTTACTGTTTCTTTCCATAACTCAAAAGACTTGCGTGGTGATAAATAAATTGCTCCATTTGTATCTATCTCTACAGGTTTATAAGGATTACCCCCCCAATCTACTGTTCTCAATACTTCTGGACGAAACCATAAAACATAGTTTCTTTGGCTTTTAGAAATAGATAACACCATCAAACCACTAGCTACACCCCGAAATTTTTCTGCTGCTGCGTAAAATTGTGCTATTCCGTCAGTATAGAAAATTTCTGATTGAAGATTTTGATTCAACCATTTTACTAAATTCTCAATTTCATCTAGCTCTGGAGTGTTACCAATAGTCATATATTCATCATCAAAATAGACTGCTGCTCCTTGAGCATTAACTAAATTAAGTAAATTTGGTTGATAATTAATTAAACCACTAATAAAATTTTTTTCTGCTGACATATATTCTACTAGTTTGGCTTGGATTGATTTTAATTGGATTGTATATTCAGTATCCTCGCTATACTCTTGCGCTCCTAGCTCTAAAGATGTCATTTGTGCTAAGAATTCACAGATATGACGAATTTCATAAGGTATATACTTTGGAGTTTGATGATGACAAGCAATCAGACCCCAAAGTTTTTTATTTCTAATAATAGAAATAGACATAGAAGCAGTTACACCCATATTTTGCATATACTGAATATGTAGAGGTGATACACTCCGCAAAACAGCTTGACTTAAATCTAAAGGTTGATTAGTCAAGGGGTTATGGGTAGGTAAAATTGCTGCTGGTTGATAATTTACATCTGGAATTATTCTCAGCCAATTTTGTGTATATAGTTCTCTAACTTGTTGGGGAATATCAGAAGCAGGGTAGTGTAAACCTAAATATGCTGTTAAATGTTCTAGTTTTTCTTCTGCAATCACTTGACCATTCCAGTTTTCATCAAAGCGATATATCATTACTCTGTCAAATCCTGTAATTTTTCTCACTTCTTGAACTAGAATTTGACTAATTTTTGTCACATCAGATGCTGCTTGTATTCTGGAAATAGCCAGCTTAATGAGGGAATAAAAATTGAAAAATGTATTGCTTTTTGTGACCTTGACTTCTAATTCAACAATGACTATTCCCTGTTCACGATGAATAATTACATCAAAGTATTTAATTTCATCACCTACTTTGAGTGCTAACTCCAAGGGATTGCCAAATTCTAAATTCTCTTGAGATAAACAACTTTGTAATAATTTAATTTCCTCTGGATTGAGTAATCTACTCAATGGCTGGTTTAGTAAATCCTCTGGTTGAAATGCTAAAAAATCAAATGTATTGCTACTGATTTGTAGAATCGTTAACTCCGGTTCTTTTAATGTAAATAGAACTCCATGAGGCTGAATTAAGCCAGTAATATGAATTGGCTCTCGGTCACAGTTAGTTAAATCAACTTGAAAATCATTGATCAGTTTACTATCCATTTTTTCCTACTATATAATTTTACACGGTTTAAATTTTTGTGAGAAAGTTTATAGTAAAACTATGTATTTTTATTTAATTTGTTTTAAATATAACTTCAAAGAATAAAAGATATTTAGTAAAAATTACCTGCTTAAAACTTAGCTTTTGTATCAGTTTTAACTTAGAAAAAGGCATGACTAAATAAGGTGATAAAAATATTATTTTTCTGAGAAAAAAATGCGCCGATCGCCATAAAATGATCTAAACAGTGTGGGGACTGAGGACAAGATAGAAAGCTGCTCTTAAACACTTCTTCTAAATTCTCGATAACAACAACCTAAACCTATTATGCGAGTTGATCTCCCGCTTACTGGCTTACGCATTCTTGTGGTTGATGATGATGATGATAGTCGCTTTTACATTACTACTGTTTTAGAGTCAGATGGAGCCAGCGTTACCGCAGTTGCATCAGCAACCGCAGTGCTGGAAATTCTGCCACAGCTAAAACCTGATGCCTTTATTTGCGATATTGCTATGCCTGATCAAGACGGCTATGCTCTGATTCGTCAGATCCGGGGACTAAAAACTGACGAAGGCGGAAAAGTTCCTGCTGTGGCTTTAACTGCTTATGCGGATACTGAAGATAGGATATGTGCATTAGCATCCGGTTTTCAGATTCATGTAGCTAAACCTGTTGCCCCAAATGAATTAGTGTCAATTGTAGCAAATTTAGTAGCTTTTTGTCAGACTTCAAAGCTAATTTTTTCAGATTTGTATGCTGGTGGTTCAACGTGAATTAAAATCCTTACAGGGCTAAAGCGTGCTTCAAGTTGTCTTTCTACCTCTTCTGTAATGCGGTGAGCCGTTTCTACATCTGGTGCATCTACTATTAAATGCATTTCCATAAAAACTTGACGACCCAGAAGACCACGAGAGGCAATATCATGACAGTTAATGACACCAGGAACAGAAAGGGCGATCGCATGAATGGCTTCCGGTGCGATCGCTACCTCATCCACTAACCAAGGTAAATTCGCTTTTAAAACTGACCAACCACTCCAAAACACTAACAAAGCTACCGGAAAAGCTAACACCACATCTAGCCACTGCAACCCCAACCAGACACCAATTAACCCACCCATCACCGAAATTGTCACCCATACATCGCTCATGGTGTGAGTAGCATCAGCAATCAAAATTTGACTCTGTACCCGCTTACCAACACCCCGTTCATAAAAAGCCACAAAAATATTCACACCCAAGACAATCAGCAATAACCACAACTCAGCACCGGAAATTCTCACGGGTTCACCACCTTTAAGAATACGCTCGATCGCACCTTGGAGAATTTCAAAACAAGCGATCCCCAAAAATGCTGCTATCCCTAAAGCTCCCACTGCTTCATACTTTTGGTGTCCATAGGGATGTTCTCTATCCGGTAATGGTGAAGAAAATTTACTGGCTACTAAACCTAAAACATTGTTGGCACTATCAGTAACACTATGTAAAGCATCAGCTAACAAACTTAAAGAGCCAGTCCAATAACCCACAACTGCCTTTAAACCCATCACCAATATGTTGAGCAGCAAGGTAATAATCAAGACCTTTCTAACTACAGCGCGATTGTCATAACTCATAGAGAATTCATCAAATTAAGTGTATGAATTCCACTGTAAGACACAAGGGATAATTACATACGCAAAAAATGTGTCAAAGTCTTACGCAGTAAAGACTAAAACTCTCTCTAATTCTATAATTTTGACCTCATTTATTGTAATTTATTTTAAATAACGTTATTGACAATCCTCGCAAAGATTGATATTTCTTTATTTAAGAGATGCACATCTTTATCATTAAGGGCTAAAAATTTTTTCAGGATTTTTCTGAGTTACAGCAGGGAACAGGGAACAGGGAACAGGGAACAGGGAACAGAGTTAAAAGTCTCTTAGTATAAGGCTTTTGTCTTGAAGTTTGTACCTCATTTACCGGAAATCTGCTGTAGTTCACACCAGCGTGTTAAAATCAGTGCGTGCATTCAGCAGCCAGGAGGCAGAATAGTAACCACAGAAGGAAGAGATAGTAGTAATATTTGGCCAAAATTATCCAGAATGACTCTTAAATTCTCTTTAATTCTGGATTTTGAATCCTCAAGCATCAGTTCAGCTTTGAAAATACTGGAAAGCAGCTTTTTTCTCCCCCCTGATT
>DATGXQ010000308.1:0-14977 GCA_035298905.1 Nostocaceae cyanobacterium
AGAGTGGTCAAAATGAGTGCTAGTAGCAATTCCAGCAAGATAAAATTTGGGACAGACGGCTGGCGAGGAATTATTGCTGATGATTTTACTTTTCCTAATGTGCGAAAAGTAACTAGAGCAATAGCTAGTTACCTGGAAACAGCCTACAGCAAAGACCGACCGGTACTAATCGCCTACGATACTCGATTTTTAGCAGAACAGTTTGCTCGAACATCTGCCGAAGTACTGGCAGATTTGGGTTGGAATGTGAAAATTACTGAACGGGATTGCCCTACTCCAGTAATTGCCTACAATGCCCGCCACTTGAATTCTGCGGGGGCGTTGATGTTTACTGCCAGCCATAACCCAGCACCATACTGTGGAATTAAATATATACCCGACTATGCCGGGCCTGCCACTCCAGAAATTACTGATACTATTGTGGCAAATATAGAAACGGCATCTGATGAATTGCCAGGAAGCAAACCATCAGGGACAATTTCTACTTTCGATCCCAAACCGGATTATCTGCATTTTATCTATACCCTATTAGATGTAGAAAGAATCAAGAGTGCGAATCTTAAGGTTAAGTATGACGCGCTTTATTCTACTTCGCGGGGCTATTTAGATGAAGTTTTGCAACATTGTGGTTGTCAGTTAGAAAGTTTCCACACTTGGAGGGATGTGCTGTTTGGTGGCGGTATGCCAGAACCGAAAGGAGAACAGTTAGTAGGGTTAGTGGAAGCTGTACGCAATGATAAAGCGGACTTAGGTTTAGCAACAGATGGTGATAGCGATCGCTTTGGAATTGTGGATGAGTTGGGAAATGTTCTCACTCCCAACACTGTACTGTTAGTTCTCGCACGGCATTTAATTAAAAATAGAGGTAAATCAGGGGCGATCGTCCGTACAGTTGCCACCACTCACTTACTCGACAACTTCGCCGCTAAGAATGGTTTACCGATTTATGAAACCGCAGTTGGCTTTAAATACATTGGTGAAAAAATGCGGGAAACCACCGTGTTGATTGGTGGTGAAGAATCCGGTGGTTTGAGTGTGATCGGGCATATTCCTGAAAAAGATGGCATTTTAGCAGATATGCTGGTGGCAGAGGCGATCGCCTACGAAGGTAAGCCCCTCAGCCAGTTGGTACAGGAAGCGATCGCGGAAGCGGATGGCCCCTTGTATAACAAACGTCTGGACTTACACTTGACAGAAGCTCACAAAAATGCTGTGATTGATTCCTATACCAAGAATCCACCTTCTGTCGTAGCAGGAATTAAAGTCAAGGAAGTAGGACGCAAGGACGGGATTAAACTGTATTTAGAAGAGGGTAGCTGGGTGCTGCTGCGTCCATCTGGTACAGAACCCTTAGTCCGGGTGTACATGGAAACCAACTCCCCAGAAAAACTAGATCAGATTGCCGAGTTTATGCAACAGGCGATCGCTAAGTTAGGATAAAAGAACCCCTCCCCTAACCCCTCCCCGCAAGCGAGGAGGGGAATATATATTTTTAGTTATGAAGAATATTGCGAGTTTATTGATATCTTTAGTTATAGCTGGTTGGGTTGTGGCGATCGCGCTGATTTCCGTCCAGAATGCCACACCTGTATCTTTAAAGTTTTTGGCTTTTCAATCAATACAAGTTCCCTTTGGTTTAATGTTGGCGTTTTTTGTAGCTGTAGGTTTGATTGGCGCTGCGGTTTTACAGCCTTTTTGGGGACTGGGTGAAATGGGAGGACGACGTTCCCGCTTTGATGACGATGCAGAATTTTTTGTCGATGATGAGGATTATTAGATTTTTCAATTGATGAGCTATTTTTGCTCAATTTACTAAAATTTTTAGTTTTATAGTGCAAGATTACTATTGGCTAAGTTACACTTGATTTTAGTCGTATATTTTAAATCAAGCATGAAACCAGAAATTTCACCAGAACAGCTACCAACAGTTTTTACATACCACCCTGAATACTGGGATTATGTGGATCGATTTACTAAATGGCATGGTGCACCATTTCCCGATAGTCCTATCCTATCAAAAAGCTTAAGAACCATTACGGATCATCGAAATAAGTTCAGAACCTTAGCTGATCGCGCAAACCTACTCATTCCTGAGATTGTTGAAGAACGTAAACTACTTAATCAAACAGGATATTCAAATTGCGATAAAGTCAGGGAATTTACAGCAATAATCGAAACTTTAGTTTGTGAGATATATTCTTGCCTAGATGGCTTAAGAGATGCCATACATTCAATTTACGAAAATGTAAGAGGTGTACAGAAGAAATCTACGGGGACGCTTTTCAAAAAGGCAGCAGAAGAAAGTTATGGTGAGGGATTTCCTTTAGAAATCGCCACTTTACTAAAAGCGGCTTACGAAAGCTGGTTTATAAAATTGCGTGAGCTTCGCTCTGAGTTAACACATGGTAACTTAGGCATTTGCTCAATGCAGGATGAAGAAAAAATTGTGTATATTCATCATGGAATTAGCTTAGGAAAACAACCATTAATTATTGATGATATTATCGCTTGGTTAAATACAAATATAAATCAGGTTAATGTATTACTTAATGACATCTGTAAATTCTGGTTTAATCAACTCGAACCCAGAGAAGTGCTAGAAAATTGTGGAATACATAAAGGCAGATTTATGGGCAGAGTCATTATGATCACTGAACCTATAGATCAGGATTCTGGATTGTGCATTTTTCGTCATTTCTATGAAGAGTATCCTGAATTTGCATGTCCTATCAAGGATTCATGTGCTGCTTATGCTCGTGTGGGCAGTAATTCCCGTGAAGTAGTTGAGAGATTGCAATGACCAAAAGCTGAAACAAGCATATTAGAGACAAATAAATAAATCTAGTTGGACTACTTTAAGAATTGGTCAAAAAGCGATTATTTTCACAAAAGAACAAGTGATCGCTCTCAAATTTAGGAAAACTGAAAATGAGCGATCGCTTTTTGTCTAATCAATCTGGATAACGCTTTGAGGTGTGAAGAACGCGAAGAATTTGTACTGATTCTTCTTGTACCCGGTAAATCACAATATAGGATGTACCAGCTATGACCAGTTCTCTTGTCCCCTCTATACGTCCTGGTCGTCCCATAAAGGGATAATTTTCTAGCTGATTAGTTGCAGTTTGAATTTTTAATATTACTTCCCTTGCTGCTTGAGGATTTTCTTTGACAATATAAGTATAGGCTTGTTCTAAATTACGCAAAGCCTGACGTAGCCATTTAATCTGCATTGGTAAGCCTTGCAAAAGTCGCTTTTACTTCTTCATCACTAGCAAAGTCCCCAGCATCAGCTTCTGCGATTCCCTTGAGGATTTCTTCTATTTGCCATTGGTGCATCTCTAAATAAGCGGCTATTGCTTCATTTAGAATGAAACTGCGATCGCGGTTCATTTTGGCTGCAAGTGTATCAAGAGCAACCTTTTGAATGCTTTCTATCCGAAACGTAATGTTTTCTTTACTCATTGTTTTGTTAGATGAGTTTGCCTTGCATTATATTATAGTGTATTGCGTTGCAATGCAAGAGGCGATCGCACTCAGCACCGTATGATGAGCGATGTACGATAATAGAACCAGCCAGTCTTAATTTATAGCAATATTACAGCTATGACTCAGCTATTAGAACAAGCGATATTAAAATTACAGCAGCTTTCGGAAATTGAACAAGATGCTATGGCTACACTGATTTTAGAAGAATTGGAAGACGAAGCGCGATGGAATCAAGCATTTGCAAAATCTCAAGATGTACTTGCTAAACTTGCAGAAGTCGCATTAGCTGAATATAAAGCTGGTAAAACCCAAGAATTAAAATAGTGCAATTTACAGCAGATTTCAGATAAATCAGGTACAAATTTTTAGAACAAAGCCTGATGCTAAAAGACTTTCAAACCTGTTCCCTGTTCCCTGTTCCCTGTTCCCTGCTGTAATTTTGATTACGCCGAGTTTTCCGAGAAGAAATAGCACGAATAGAAAAATAAACGAAGATTAAATCTCATAATTATAAACTTAGTCCGTTAAAACGGACTTGAGCTATTAGCCCGAAATTGATTTCAGGGCTGATCCAGAAAAAATAGCCCTGTAAATAATATGGAAGCAATAATTTTTATCGGTATTCAAGGAGCAGGTAAATCTACATTTTTTAAACAACGCTTCTTTGATACTCATATTCGGATAAATCTGGATATGCTCAAAACCCGTCATCGGGAAAGCATTATTTTTCAAGCTTGTTTAAAAGCTAAACAAAAATTTGTTATTGATAACACTAATCCCACAATAGAAGATAGAAAACGTTATATTCCTCTGGCTAAATCTCACGGTTTTCGGGTGATAGGTTATTATTTTGAAGTAAAATTAGAAGACTGTAAAATTCGTAATCAGCAAAGAACAGGTAAACAAGTTATTCCTATACCGGGAATTTTAGCCACACGAAAAAAACTTACTCTTCCTAGTTGGGAGGAAGGTTTTGATGTAATATATACTGTAAAAAATGACTTAAATCAATCTTTTGTTGTGGAGGAATGGCTACATGAAGTTTGATGAACTTGATAGCCGAATGCGGATTTTTGAAACTGCTCATGATTATTGTGTTTTACCGGGAATTTATATTGTTGCTCGATTAGATGGTCGTGGTTTTACTCGCTTAACTAAGGAAGTACACAAGTTTGAATCTCCTTATGATGTGCGCTTTCGAGATATGATGAATTCGACGGTTGAACATTTAATGAATTGTGGTTTAAAAATAACTTATGGTTATACTCAAAGTGATGAAATTTCCTTGTTATTTGATTATCAAGAAAATAGTTTTAATCGCAAGCTAAGAAAACTTAATTCTATTTTAGCAGGTGAAGCGAGTGCTAAATTCTCTTTGTTGTTAGGTGATATTGGCTGTTTTGATTGTCGAATTTCTCAACTTCCCAATAAAACAGAAGTAGTAAATTATTTTCGCTGGCGAAATGAAGATGCACACAGAAATGCTTTAAATGCTCATTGCTATTGGTCCTTACGGCGTGATGGTAAGACTGTGAATGAAGCAACAAATATGTTAATCGGTTTATCTGTTGCTGATAAAAATGAGTTGTTATTTCAACAGGGAATAAATTTTAATAATCTGCCTAATTGGCAAAAACGAGGTGTAGGTTTATATTGGGAAAAGTACGAAAAGTTAGGATATAATCCGATTACAGGCGAAACTGTTCCCGCAGTTAGACATCGGATTTATAAAGATGTGAATTTACCAATGCGAGATGAGTATAGTAAGTTTATTACTAAGTTTTTGGATGCTGAATAATATACAGCAGGGAACAGAGAACAGGGAACAGGGAACAGGGTTGAAAGTTGTAGGTTGGGTTGAGGGACAAAACCCAAAATTTTCGGGTATTTGTTGGGTTTCACTTCCCTGCGGGACGCTACGCGAATGTTCAACCCAACCTACTAAATACCATTTTGCATAAAAGGAACGGTAGAGCCAAAAGTCTCTTCTCATACAGTTTGGTTAAGCCGAAAAGCCCGTAAAGGGAAAATTATCACTATATTTATCAATTGTTGAGACAAAGCATTAATTAATACTTTGGTTATATTTTTTAATTTTATGATATAATTGTTCTACTACGTTTATTTCTATCTTTTGAATTTGATCACTACGACAAAATATAAAAAAATCCGGTTTTGCAATAAATAGAGAGTATGTTCATAATAACAGTAGATGATTAGTAGACATTTCCGGTAATGAGTGTAGAGACGTTCCATGAAAGGTCTCTACAAGGTTTTCAGGTCATGTATAGTGCTAAAAACTTTGCGAAATCTTAGTAACAAATCATCTAATGATCACACTGAAAGTTCACTTTTTTTTAGAAAGATAATGATCACACACAATTAATCACACAAAATTAATTGAAAAGACAATGGCAGAAAAAAATCTAGAATCTTTAATTGCCAAAATCGTTAAAAGAGCAATTAAAAAAGAACTGCGGAAGCTAGAAGAGAAAAATTTATCGGCTGTTACAACGCAAGAAACTCAGCCATTAGATGCTGTATTAGCAACTTTCAAAACTTGGGAAAATGAAGCTGATACAGATGAAATTATTGATAATATCTACACGGATAAAACTGTTCATCTACATACAAAAGAAGATGCGGAACTTGAGCGCAAGTTAAAAGAACTCCAGTTTAGACAAGAATTGAGAAAAGATTGGATTTTATTTATTGTGCGGGATGTAGTCCTATTTCCTAGTACAGTTATTTTTATTTTGGTTATTGCTGCATATTTTGTGTTTGTGTTGTTCAACAAGCTATGAGATATTAAATTGAAGTAGGTAGTGCAGCCATATTGAATTGTATCTATAGCAATCCTAAATGAAACGTGAACAAACCCAATGGCATAAGCCTAGCCTGATCGGGGTGGGGACACAGCATAGCTGAGATTTCTATTTGACAACAATGTTTCTAATGCCGTGTCCCTACTGTCAATCTTGATTCTCCTCACTGCCTAAGTGCCTATCAGTTTATAACTCAAATAGGAATGCTATAGTTGGATTCTTGCCAGTATTGCTATAGCAATCCGATCTGAGTTGTGAACTGACTTTTGGAAAAAGGGAACAGGGAACAGGGAACAGGGAACAGGTAGCGTTCATAAATGATTTAGGATTGCTATACCTTGATTATAAATTAGTTAAGATAGGGCTTGAATTAATATTTTAACTAATATTGTATAATATGTTTTTAACTGACATAATCAAAGTGAGTAAGATTAGCAAATTATAAGAATCTTAATCATCAAGAATATGTAAATTAAAGTAAATCTGTAACAAATGCTAAATTTAGCTGTCATCCTTCCCCAGACTTAGACGATGAATAGAGACGAAAGATGGAAAAGGTGTCAAAAATTAGTTTTTTATAGTAAAATTAATTTTTAAGATAAAGTTTAGTTAAAATCCTATTCTAGCTCCCATTCTCTGGATTTGCTTGCTATATTAGACTAAATCACTATTCTGGCGAGGATGGGGAAACTGTGCGTGATGATATAGAGGGATTAGAAATTAGTCATAAGGAATTGCAAGAATTGACTAATTTACCTGTGAATGATGAATTGATCATCATTACTAATCCTTTGCAAAAGTTTGGCAAGCGATTGATTAACAAGGTTAAAGGAACTGAAGGTGCTACCGTTGTTTTTTTAGGTTTTTCTCTGTCTGTCTTCACTTATTTGATATTTGATATCACTATTAAATTATTTGCGTCTGCGATTAATCTTCCCTCTTGGTTATTATTAATTATTTTGGCATTATGGTTTGGTGGTGTTAGCCAAACTGTATTGTACTTGAACTGGAAAAGAAAAAATAAGCTGCTGAAAGCGAATATGACAAATTCTCTAAGAATTTTGTTACATGATGTGGCCAGATATAATGCTGTGATTAAAGCTATAGATATTAATGATCAAATAGAAGAGGCAGGAAACCCAGAAGTAAGTATACAGCAGAGAGACAAGATAATTGCTGCGTTGAAACTTACTAAATCAGATTTGATTCGTGCTTTAAAGACAGAAAGAATTTTACGGGAAAACAAGAATTTTATTTTGCATAATTCTGATTTATTTGTGAATAATTTATCTGCTTTATCAGCCATGCAAGTGACAGAACAAGCAACTGAGCATGGAAGATTGTTAAATGAAGCATTGCAAATTGCTTTAGATGTGCAACATGAGATGAAAAGGTTGCAAAGTAGTAATTAAAATATTAGAAATGAATAAGTAAAAAAAGTTTTAGTTACGGCTAGTGATGAGTAGCCAATTCTAGGGTTTGGGAATGAGAAATTAGCTAGTAATGGTTTATTCTCAATTTTTTCCCTGGTTGGTGGGTGTTGCGTGAGGCTCGTTCTTGCGTTTCGCCATCGCCGTTTTAATATGAAAAAGTGTCAACTGTAGTGTACAACGGTATGGACTGGAAAGAAATTAGAGGTAACTGGGTAGTCATTCCCCGCAAACCTATTGGGATTGTGCATTTTTTGGGTGGTGCGTTTGTAGCTACTGCACCCCATTTAACTTATCGCTGGTTACTGGAAAATATAGCCCAGAAGGGTTATGTTGTGATTGCTACTCCTTTTGTCAACACTTTAGACCATAATGCGATCGCTAAATCTGTACTGCTGAATTTTGAGCGTACCCTAGAACGTCTCCAAGATTCTGGTGAGTTACGTAGAGCCTATCTTCCTATCTATGGTATTGGACATAGTATGGGTTGCAAACTGCATTTACTCATTGGTAGCTTGTTTGCAGTGGAACGTGCAGGTAATATTTTAATCTCCTATAACAACTTTGCTGCTAAAGAAGCTATCCCCCTAGTAGAGCAACTTAATTCTAGTTTAGCGATCGAATTTACCCCCACACCATTGGAAACTAACCGCTTAGTTCAAGAAAGCTATCAAGTTCGACGTAATTTATTAATTAAATTTAACAACGATACTCTTGATCAATCGGCAGATTTAACTAAAATCTTACAAGCGCGTTTTCCAGAAATGGTGACAGTGCAAACTTTGCCGGGAACTCACACCACACCTTTAGGTCAGGATATTAAGTGGCAACCGGGAACCTCTTTTTCTCCCTTTGATGCTCTAGGACAATGGTTTAAACAAGAGGTATATCGTGATTTAAACCAGCTAAAACAAACTGTTTTGCTCTGGTTAAATCCTCTTTCCCCACCATAACCATTTATGCACCTAGTAAATTCGTAAGAGCGGGTTAGGAGGTAGTGACACAGTAAATTTATACATAGTCGTCTCTAGTTTAAAAATTGTGACTTTTAAATAACTGATTGTCACTATCTGTTTACTCTTAACCCATTATTCATTACTATAATCTTACTTTTATTTGTCCAATAACTATTAATATTTCTAAATTTTTTATGTTCCAAATACTACTTATAGATGATGATCGTTCTATCCAAACACTGCTAAAAAGAATGTTAGAAAAGCAAGGGTATGAAGTGCTTGCTGCCAGCAATGGAGAGGAAGGAATTGTACAGGCACTCACTCATACTCCTGCGTTAATTATTTGTGATTGGATTATGCCTGGGTTGAGTGGTTTGGAAGTATGCGATCGCATCAAAAAAGAACCAAGTTTATCCACCACTTTTTTTATTTTATTAACTTCCTTAGATTCTGTTGCTGATCGAGTCAAAGGATTAGATGCGGGTGCTGATGATTTCATCTCTAAACCTATTGAACACAACGAACTACAAGCTAGAGTCAGAGCAGGATTACGTTTACATCAATTAAGCCGAGATTTACAGATTCAAAAGCAATTAATAGAAGCAGAATTAGCAGAAGCAGCAGAATATGTAAAATCTCTTCTCCCTCTCCCCATGACTACTCCTTTGAGTATCGATTCCCGCTTTATTCCCTCTCGGCAATTAGGAGGTGATTGCTTTGATTATTATTGGCTTGATTCTAATTATTTAGCAATTTATCTTTTAGATACTGCCGGACATGGACTAAGAGCGACACTCCCCTCAATTTCTGTGCTGAATCTGTTGCGTTCTCGTGCAATCAAAGGCTTGAATTACTATCAACCAAGTCAAGTATTGGCAGCATTAAATGATACTTTTCAAATGAATTATCAAAATGATAAATATTTTACTATTTGGTATGGAGTTTATAATCGTAACGAGCAACAATTAATCTATGCTAGTGCTGGACATCCACCAGCAGTATTAGTATCAGGAAAATCCTCTAGTCAAAAGTCAGTAAAACTGTTAAAAACACCGGGAATGCCAGTAGGGATGTTTCCTGAAGCAAAATATATTGATGATTGTTGCCATATTGAAAATCTTAGCACTCTCTACATTTTCAGCGATGGTGCTTATGAAATTACTCAATCAAATGGCAATCTTTGGAGTTTAGAGCAATTTGTTCAGCTAATAGTTAGCTTACAAACTTCGATTGATGCTCAACTAGATCAACTGTTGAATTTCCTAATTAACCTTAACTCCAAAGAAGCTTTTGATGATGATTTATCTATTTTGCAAATTAAATTTGATTAATTAATTTGATTGATTAATAGGTGGAAAGTAAAACTTGATTAAAAGCATCTTGATTGGGAAAGATTTCAAACACCTTATCCATGCTAGTTAATTCAAATAATATCCTAACTTGTTCATTAATTGAACACAATGCCATCTTAGTACCTACTTCTCTCAATTTTTTAAAAGCCAATACCAAAGCACCTAACCCAGAGCTATCTATAAAAGTCACATTTTGACAATCAACTAATACAACTTTTGCCCCACTCTCTAGTATTTGAGCAATATTCTGCTGAAATTCTTCTGAGGTAATGGCGTTTAAACTTCCGTTAAGTGTAATAACTTTCACCTGCTGACTCATAACTAGGTCACTCTGATTAAACTTAATGGTTTTGCTGATGTTCCTAGTATATATCAATCATAGAATATTTTAAAATAATTAGCATACAAAAAATAGGAATTATTTGTGGTAAGTACTTATTAATAAGTTTGAATTATCGACAAAGAAAATTTCCTTCTTTAAGTAAACTTTAACTAAAAATGTTAATTATGAACTGATGATTAACACTTTGATGTTACCCTATTAATTAGTTTTTAATCAATTTTTAACACAAGACTCATTGTAGGAATACTTGAGCATTCATGCTTCAGCTTTTGCATTGAGGTTAGTGAATCAGACAAAATGAAGTTCCATGATTTAATAATAATTTGTTAAAATTCCCTGACAAATATAAACCGCTAACCGCTAATAAAATCATACTTTCCCAATTTTTACAGCAGAATTCAGGAGTCAGGAGTCAGAAGAATCTTAGATTTTAGATTTTAGATTTTAGATTGAATGGACTGAGGAATCAGAAGAGTTTTAGACTTTGGATTTCAGATTGATCAATCTAAAATCTGCAATCCCAAATCCAAAATTGAAGTTTCAGGAGTAAAAGCCGCTTCCTGTTTGAGTTTTGGTTTTCAGTTTGTACCTCATTCATTTGTAACCTACTGTAATTTCTAATTTTTAATTTTTAATTTTTAATTTGTATCCTGGTGGTTAATAGCTGATGACTGAATGCTTATGTTTTCTCTTGTTGATGTAAGGGAATAGTAATAATAAACTCAGCACCTTTTCCTGGTTCAGAAAAACATTCTAAGCGACCATGATGCCTTTGAGTAATAATTTGGTAGCTGATTGATAGACCCATGCCAGTTCCTTTACCTATAGGTTTAGTAGTAAAAAATGGATCGAAAAGTCGCTGTTTTATCTCTTCCTTAATTCCCCAGCCATTATCAGCAATGCGAATAGTTACTTGGCTAGGTTTTATTAATTGAGTGCGGATAGAAATTTGCGGTTTTTTAGTGATTTTTCTCTGGATTAAAGCCTCTTCTAAAACATCAATTGCATTTGCTATAATATTCATAAATACTTGGTTTAGTTGTCCTGCGTAACATTCAACTAAAGGCAAATGACCATACTCTTTAATCACTTCAATTGCACCACGTTCCGGTGTAGCTTTGAGACGATGCTCCAAAATCATCAAAGTGCTATCTATTCCCTGGTGAATATTTACTGCTTTCATTTCAGCTTCATCCATTCTTGAGAAAGTCCTTAGAGAGATAACTATTTCTCTGATTCTCTCTGCTCCTACTTTCATTGACTTGAGCAATTTCATTAAATCTTCAATCAAAAAATCTAGGTCTAATTCTGCTTCTAATTCCCTAATTTCTGCTGTAAGTCCACTGTAATATTTTTGATAAACCTGGAGTAATTTAACTAAATCTTGGATGTATTGACTAGCATGGTTAACATTCCCAAAAATAAAATTGACAGGATTATTAATTTCATGAGCAACTCCAGCTACTAATTGTCCTAGACTAGACATTTTTTCACTTTGGATTAGCTGAATTTGTGTTTGTTTCAATTCTTGTAGGGCTTTTTCTAAATCTTCCGTTTGTTGTTTCAACTGATTTTCTACTTTTTTCCGCTCAGTAATGTTAAATGTAGTCCCTACTAAGCGATAGATTCTTCCTTGACTATCTTTAAGTGGATTTAAAGTGATGACCCAATAAGTTTCTTCCCCTTGAACCAGATAAAATTTTTCACTAATGATAGGTTTATTTGATTGTAAGCAATTAAGACATAGCTCTTTTACCTCTCCACCTATTTCTTGACCAAATACTTGTTCTGGGGTTTTCCCTAATGCTTCTATGCTACTGAAACCAGTATTTTTTTCTGTGGCTGAATTCCAACCTCCATAAGTCATTTCTCCATTTTCGGAAATATCAATGACAAAAATTGGGTGTTCAACTCCATCATAAATACTGCGTAAGAATTGCTCTTGTTCTCGCAGTTGTGCTTCTTGATATTTGAAATTGGTAATATCAGTAATTGTATTGATTAAACCAATATTGTTTCCGGTAGTATCTTTGATGGCATGGGATCTGAAGTAGGTCTGCATTATTCGACCACTGAAAGACTTGAGTTCTGCTGCTCCCACCCAAGCTTGACCAGATATATTAGTTTGGAATACTGCATGACCAACATCTATATCAGTAAATGCAGATTTAATGCCCCCATTTTGATTAAATTGTTCTACGGTTGCACAATCTAGCAATTTACAAAATGCGGGATTTTGATAAATTTGATTACCTTCTGGATCAGATATAGAAATGGCATCGCTGGAACTTTCTACAGCTTGTTTATAAAGCATCAAGCTTTGCTCGGCTTGTTGGCGTTCTGTGATATCTAATACCTTTGAGGCTACTCCAATTACTTGACCATTTTCAGTGATTAAAGGGATGTTATACCACTGACAGATAATCATCCTATTATCTTTAGTTAAATTTTTATTGATACTGGTTGTGATTTTTTTTTCTTGGAAAACATTATCTATTAATTGATTGATAAGTTTTCTGTCAGATTCAGGTATTAAAAATGTCAAGTTCTGTCCCACAACTTCACTTCTGCTATATCCGAAGATTCTTTCGGCTGCTGGGTTCCATTCTTGAGCTATAAATTCCTGATTCCATTCAACTACACCTAATGGTGTTTTTTGAATCAACAATTTTAATCTTTGTTGAGAAGCCCTTAGTTCTACTTCTGCTTGATGGCGATCGCTAATCTCTACTTCTAAAGCGGCATTGATTTCTGCTAGTTTTTTAGTCCGTTCTGTAACTCTAGTTTCTAATTGGCTATAGGCTTGTTGTAGTGAATTTTCTGCTTGCTTACGAGGGTTTATATCCATAACTATGCCATCCCAAATTATTGACCCATCAGGTTGTAATTCTGGGCGGGATGCTACTTGTACCCATTTTGTTTGTCCAGTTTTGAGGACTATTTGTTTTTCCTGTTGCTGGGGGTGTAAGGTCTGTTCACTTCGATCTAGATTCAGGATAGAGGTAATGTAAGTGGGTTGTGCTTGGATTTCCTCTGGGGTTAGTCCACACAGTTCCAAAGCACCAGAACTAATGTAAGGACAACAAGTGGAACCATCAGCCGCAATTTTCAACTGAAATAGCATTCCAGGTACATTGCTGGAAAGTTTCTTTAATTTATCTTCGCTTTGACGCAAAGCTTCTTCTGTACGTTTACGCCCAGTAATATCTTCATAAGTACCAATGATACCAACTACCTGACCTTGATCATCTCGTAGGGGAATTTTGTTGGTGTCAATCCAACACTGCTCACCATCATGTCGATGTAAAGTTTCAATAATGTGCAGTTCTGGTATTCCTGACTCCATGACACGTCGATCGCACTCTCGATACCAGTCTGATTCCTCTTTTGTCCAAGGTAAGTCGTAGTCAGTGAGTCCGACTATCTCCTCTGGGGAGTTCAAGCCAGCTTCACGGGCAAAATTGCGGTTACATCCCAAATATGTACTGTTGCAGTCTTTCCAAAAGATGCATTGGGGGATGTTATCCATGACCACCTGCAATATCTGTTGTGATGAATGCAGCTGGTCGTGATGTAAATCGGCGAGGGCAGACCTTTTATCGCTAATTTCTGTTTCTGACTGGCTAACAGCTTGGTTTAACACAGCAGTAGATGATTGTACTTTGACTTCTAGTTCCGCGTTTAATGGCTGGAGGTCTAATTCTGCTAAGGAAAAGTTACTAGCAGTTCCTGGTGATTGATTAAGGGTACGATCCTTATCCATGTCTGAAAACCTAATTTATTAATCTTTAACCGCCCACTCAATAGCAATTAACCGTATTTATAGCTAAAAAAAACCTACTGGGAATTTATATTTATACTATTTGATTATTCCTAAATGTTGTATATTATTTAATCCGTATTTATGCGTATTATTTGGTTGGCGGAAAAAAATCTAACCAATTGGGTATTATTGTTGCTGTGAATTAAACTGCAAACTTTATACAGAGAGGCAAATAACCTTAGCTCGATATAAAAGTTTTCCGTTGTGCATATAGCCAACATGGCTCACTTTGACTGTTTCTCCTGGCTGGGCGCTGCCTTTAACGAGTTCGTGGAATTGAGGATCATAAGCTAATTCTGCACCTACAGAGGCGATCGCCACTACTCCCCAAGATTGTAATAATTTTTCTAAAGGTTTTTGAACTAAAGTTAAGATTTTTACTGCTGGTTCTTGGGGATTCTCCCGTGCCTTTTGAGCTGCCGTTGGTAAAAATAACAGTAAAGATTCTAAAATTTGTAAGCTAGATTGCTGAAATTCTTGTTGTAATACTTCTTGCTGTTGCTCTAAGACCTGCAAAAGTCGTGCATATTCTTGTTGTAAATCTGTGTTTTGTGGTGTTTCTAATTTCGGATGGGGATTTTGAGCTTGAATCTCTGCGGGTGAAAAAGCTGCTATTAATTCACTTAAAGAGATGTTTAAAGCTTTTGATATCTTCAATAACACACTTAGCCGCATTTGTTCTACCTTTCCCCGGCGCAGTTGCCAGATTTGCCACTCTGATATATCAGCAGCACGACAAAGAGATTTAAAGCTAGAAACACC
>DATGXQ010000309.1:0-8008 GCA_035298905.1 Nostocaceae cyanobacterium
GGTTTGAGACGCTGGATAATTTGCACCATGCCGATGTTACTGGAAGTTTGGAGTATTTGGGCGATATTGAGTCGTCGATAGCCAGTTTTTTCAGCATTTTTAATAGTGCGATCGGCCACGCGAATTGTGCCAGGATCATCAAACACATCATCTGGTTTAATGACATTATTTTCCAGAGCGATCGCGATATTTAAAGGTTTAAAGGTTGATCCCGGTTCATATAAGTCGGCTACTGTCCAATTTTTAAATAGGGAAATATCAGCTTTAGAATATTCATTAGGGTTATAGGTGGGTTGGGACACCATCGCCAAAATAGAGCCATCTGTGGCATCCATGACAATGACACTGCCCCGTTTGGCTTGAAATTTTTCCATCTGTTGTTTTAGCGCCCCACGAGCGACCCTCTGTAAGCGGCTATCAATTGTCAGTTGCAGTTGTAAATCATCAAAGTGTAAAAATCCCTCTGGGGCATTATCTGGTAGTAGCGCCCCATTTCCTGCCCTACTGAGTCGTACCGTTTGTACAGAGCGTTCTAATAGTTTTTCTTGACTATATTCCACACCTGCCTGACCCCGACGGTCAATATTCACATAGCCGACTACATCAGCAACTAAATCATTGTGGGGATAAAAGCGGGAATATTTTTGAATAAATTCAAAACCATTCAGGCGCAAAGACATCAACTGATCAGCGACATCTTCTGATAGAGCCGGATCTAGTGTAATACCACTTTTCTTAGAGTGAAATAGTTTGATTAATTCCCCTGGATCTTTGGCTAAAATGGGGGCAATTTGCTCGGCGATTTCTTCCGGGGAACGCCCAAACAACTTGGGGTGAGCATAGACAGTATACACAGGGCGATCGATCGCCACCACATTACCATTGCGATCGACCATTGGACGACGGGGCATATATGGGCGCAAATTCACCATTTGCTGATTACGTGCCTTTTCCGTCAGTTTTGGACCTTGGACAATTTGTAAATTGTACAAATTTAAACCCAAGCCAACCCCAGCAGCCATCAACAATCCCCAAACCGTCCACAACCGAGATTGAATATTAGTTGTATTTTCTTGGGTTTTTGGGGCTACATCCACAGGTTTATTTAACCTAGCAGTCCGCCTCTGTCTGGTGTATTCTAAATTCCGTACATTCTTGAATTTTGCTCTGCTTGGTAATTTTTGCATTGGGGTTGTCCTTTATTTTTTGACCAATGACCAATGACCAATGACCAACGACTTCTGATTTTAAACAATTTTAGGCGGCAGGAGATGAGAGAAAAGGAAGAGGGTAGACGCGGGGAGGGGTGACGCGGTGAGGGGAGACACGGTGTTCGCGTAGCGTCTCCGCAAGGAGAGGGGAGAGGGGAGAAAGAAGAACCTGTTCGTCTCCGCGTCCCCGTGTCCCCGCGTCCCCGTGTCTCTTCTGCCCCCCTGCCCATAGACCTCTGCCCCTTCTAATATCCCAAGGGTAAGGGAGATTGCTGTTGTGTTTCTGAGTTGGGTGCGGGGAGAGAAGATGCTGGTTGAGAGGAATGAGATGCTGGAGGTAAGAAAATTGTCCCTTCGGGAGAGGGTGAAACTAATTCTGTGGTAGCTTTTTCCCCTTCTTCTGCCATTTTGCTCTTGAGTGTGGCATTGGTTGTAGTTAACTGACGCTCGTAGCGTTGTAAATTTTGTAATCTTCGATAGGCTTGACTCCACAACTCTTGAGAATAAACAGTCCAACCATAAACCATTAATGCTGCCACTACACATAAAAATGCCACGACAGAAGAATAGCGGTTGACAGTATACAACCGTAGCAGCCATACAGGTAAAGATGCCGTTGGCGACATCATAGGTAGACGTTCATTTGTCTGTACAGTGGAATTTGTACTAAGTTCTTGAGTAGGAGTAGTAACTGTATTTTTGAAGGGCGAAACTAAAACATTTTTTCTAGCAGTTCTTCGTTTGCGCCGAGAACTGACGACTGTAGATTCATTGGTGGATGTAGAAGATGAGTGACCCACCGGGAGGGTAGAATTTTGCTCTAACCAAGTACTTCTAGTAGAAACAGCTGATTTGCGGGCAACAACCATAATTTTTTTAGATAAAACAATTCATTTTATATTGATTGTTAGTTTTTGCTCAGGTGATGATGACCCCTAGAGATTGTTCTTAAGTAGCTGCACTAATAGGCTTTGTGCAGAATTTGGAGTGGGAGAGGATGATACTTATACCTTTACCCTTACCTATTCCCATAGTTGGCGATCGCCTTTCGCGTAGCATCCCACCCTTGAGGTAGGCGTTTTGCCATCACTCTGCGGGTATTTTTCCATCACCGTTAGATAACACCAAGTCATCTCTAGTTGCTAGAGAAATTAACCTGTTAGATATCACACCTCATCAAGTATGGCAATGGGGAGAGTAAAGGGCAATACTCTGTAAAACTTGATCATTCTCTCATGCTGTTAGCTTGACCAAAATGAGGGTATGGGGGAGCTATCACCGTGGATAGGTCTCTCACAAACCACATCTTTCTTTTTAACTGGGCAATTATAAGTTTCTCTGTTAAAAGAAGTAAGTCAAAAGGCTCTTGAACTAACAGTTAATCATCTGTAAACTGCATCATAACTAATTTGCTAAGGAAGAACACTTTAGTATTGCGTTTGCATATGTAATCTAAAAGCAATTAAAAAAAATCAACAAATAAGGTATCTTATTCAACAGGTGCAAGATTTCTATTGCCACATATTGGTGAAAGAGGAGTTATGAAAACAAAAGTCTTTGGTTTGGCTCTAATGTTAAGCTTGGCGGCTCTGCTCGGAGCCTGTGAAGGTGGTGGTGGCACTCCTGAAGCTACTACATCTCCAGCTGTTTCCCCAGCAGGTGAACCAACTGATGCGGCTACACCCGCTACTACACCCGCTACTACACCCGCTACCACACCTGCTACTACACCCGCTACCACACCCGCTACTACACCTGCAGCTAGTCCAACTGCTACTCCTACTACTACCCCATAGTTCAGTTAGGACAAAGCTCCTCACTACATAGGTGATAGTGGATTAAATCGGGTTTAAGCAAAATTTAGTAGTACTCTTCACTAGAGAGTATCAGGTACTTATTTTTTGTCAAGCAAAAACTGAGAGGACACTAGTTAAAACGGTATGCACTGTTACTCAGTGTCCGAACACTTCCCTTAACTGGAATTTCCCCGGCTAAATGGTCGGGGTATTCTCGCTACAAACCTTGTCAGGATTCCGAATCCAGAATCCAAAAATTCGGAATTAAAGAGAATTTGAAAATCAAGCTAAATGATTTTCGCCAAATATTACCAATATTTATTCTTTGGGTGATAAGCCGTTGTTCACCTAAGTTGGATAATTTAACTTTGTGCAGAACATCCGTAAATTCTCCCCCTGCTAGAAAGCTTCCCTGTCTGCCCCAAAGTGTAACTTACAGCAGATTTCAAGTATATGAGGTACAGTCAGACACCAAGCGGCTTTCGCTTCTGACTCCTGAATTCTGTTGTAAATGCCGATTAGCTTAACTATTCTGGCTTCTGACTCCTGAATTCTTAAAAGTGCTACTGTCCGGGATAAATAATTGACGACTCCATCTGAGAATAAATGTAGTGATTGTTGATGGAGTTAAAAAGATGCAGATTGTGAAATCACCGAAGTAATATCAATGCTTTTTCTGTGTCTGAGAAATGACAATATAAACAGGCTGAGAAGCAAATATAACAATAGATTTTAGTGGCAATATAGGCAATATAATAGAGCGTGGAATCGAACCGCAAAAAATAGACTTGGCTGTTGTTGGGATAATTTGCAGTCAAGGTTTCATTTTTTGCTGCTGCTGTCAGCAATGCCTTTTGTCGGCTGGGTTTTTTTGTAAACTGCTAAATTAGCTTTATGCTACTACTGCAATTTAGTACATCTCACTATTGTCGCAAAGCTCGGTTAGCCTTAGCTTATAAGGGTATTGATTATCAACGTGAAAACTTGACCCCAGGATTGCATATCCTGAAGGTGAAGCCGTTGACTGGTGTAACAACCTTACCTGTGTTGTTACCACAAATCGAGGGACAACCACAAGCGATCGCGGACTCTACTAGAATTATTAAATTTTTGGAAACCTATCAACCAGAACCAGCCCTATTTTTACCCAACCAAGAACAACAAACACAAGCTTGGACGTTAGAAGATTGGTTGGATGAAAGCATAGGTGTAGCTACAAGGTTCGTTTATTACCAATTTCGGTCTAACGAAGGTAAGGAAATTGACCCTTCATTAATGAGCCAGTTAGTGATTCAGGTAGTCAGAAAACAGTATGGCATCAATAAAAAGACTGTAGAATTAGCTACCATTAGATTGAATCATGCCCTAGTAGAATTATCTAGCCGTTGGCAGAATCATGAATATTTGGTAGGCGATCGCTTGAGTGTGGCAGATATCACCGCCGCCGCTTTACTGAGTCCTTTAGCACTAATTCCTTCCTATCGTCAAGAGTATCCCTGGTTATTTGAGAGAATTGTACAAATTCATCAATTATGTGGTGAACAGTCACCACCAGGACTATAACAATTCAAAATTCAAAATTCAAAATTCAAAAATGAAGAGTATAAAATTGTGGGTTGTGGGGGTTGGTACGAGTTTTTTAGTAGCTTTAAGCGGTAATTGGCAGACTAGAGTAATGGCATTACCGCCAGCAGAGGATATACCAGAAGAAATATTGCGAACAGAAATTATCACCGCCGCGCGATCGCCTATTGATGGTAAACGCCTGACTGCTGCCCAATACGCAGAACTACAGGCACAGCTACAAACTAGCCCACCACCAAAACTAGACCCTAAAATCCGCGATCAAATATTCTTACTGCGAGTACGTAAATTTTTGTTACAATTCTTCCCTTTCCTTGATATTTGAATTATTGTAACTGACTATTACGCAACAGTAAAATTACTTTGGGGGTAGCATAGACTCAAGTAAACTTGAGGTGTGAATTTATGACCAGTGTTGCTAAATCTCCCTATACTAGTGAACAAATTGCTGCTTGGTTACGCGGTTTACTAACGATTGCTTTATCAGACGATAACTTTGATGACCAAGAACAGCAGTTAATTACTCATATTACTCAACATGAACTAGCCCCTGGATTAGATTTAAAAGGGCTAGAGGTAATCACACCACAAGAATTAGCAGTAGTCTTGGGTAAAGGTACACCAGCAGCAGAGAACTTTTTACGCACAGCTGTCATGGTAGCGATCGCTGACGGAACTTATTCTCCCAGTGAAGATCAACTTCTGCAACAGTTCTGTCAAGCCTTAGAATTAAAAACAGAAGTCATAGAAGCCTTACGCCACACCTTAGAACACAAAGAACTAGCCCCGCACCCAGACATTCTTAATCCCGTGCGTGACTGGCTGGATGGTTTAGAAATTCATGACCCCAGAGTCGCCAGTTTTTTGTGCAAAATGATACCGTCTCAATGTCCCTTTGAGAGAGATATCGTCCTCTTTGGACGCAAAATAGTTCATATTCCCCCCTTATGTAAAATTAACCCCCTCTATGAACAACTTGTAGGCTTACGCTTCCGCTCCCTTTCCTATCTTGCAGACGAATGTCACGAAGATGTATCGGCATATATCTAGTTATTGGCAAGAAGAATTCTAAAAATTACACTAAGTTTAAGAAAACTACCCTAGCAAAAATGAAGTGATACTTTAGATAATTAGTTGCCCAAAAGGGCAAACATTATGAAAACCTTTCCTTCTTTGTTAGGTAAGATTAAGCAAAATCAATTTTTGCGTTTGGCTGCTTCTGGTGTGGCTACCCTGGCTTTAGCCAGCAGTATCAACGCTGCCAACGCCAGTACTGTAAAAATTTCTACAGCAAAAGAAATTAATTCGCCATCCTTAGCGCAGATTAATCCTCAAGCTGCACAGGCATCAACCAGTAAACCTCAATACCAAACAATGCAAGTTGAACTAATTGCCGTTGTGGTAATTGGTGGTTTAATTATTTTTGTCCCTCTGTTCTTTGGCGGGTTGGTAGTGATAGGTGAGAGGGAAGTCGGCATTGTCGTGAAAAAATTTGCCGTTTCTGGTAAAGGACTACCGCCGGGTCGTTTAATTGCCCTCAATGGTGAAGCAGGTTTACAGGCTGATACCCTTGCCCCTGGTTGGCACTGGGGTTATTGGCCTTGGCAGTTTTCTGTGAAAAAAGAACCTGTAATTGTGGTTCCCCAAGGGCAAATTGCTTTAATTGTCGCTGCTGATGGGGCATCTAATCCCCCAGAACGAATTTTAGGGAAAATAGTTGATTGTGATAACTTCCAAGATGCCCGGAAATTCTTAACCAAAGGTGGAGAAAAAGGGCGACAATTGGGCTTTCTCACTGCTGGTAGTTACCGCATTAACACAGCTTTATTTAAGGTGATTACTGCGGCTAGTGCTAGTAATCATGGGATGACACCAGACCAACTCAAGGTATATAGTCTAGCATCGGATAAAGTCGGCATTGTTACTACTTTAGATGGTTTACCAATTCCGGCGGGAGAAATTGCCGGGCCTGTGGTGGAAGGTCATGATAATTTCCAAAACGGGCAAAAGTTCTTAAATGGTGGTGGTAGAAGAGGTTTGCAAGAACAGATTTTATTATCTGGTTCTTGGAATTTAAACCCTTGGTTTGTGCAAGTTGAACCAGTACCAATGACGGAAATTCCTATCGGTTATGTAGGCGTGGTAATTTCCTTTGTGGGTAAAGAACAGGAAGATGTGAGCGGTGCATCTTTCACTCATGGTAATTTGGTCAATCAGGGACATAAGGGTGTGTGGGTAGAACCGCTTTATCCAGGTAAACACCCAGTTAACTCCCGAATTATGAAAATTGAATTAGTGCCAACGACAAATATAGTTTTAAACTGGTCGGGACGCACAGAACGCCACAGTTATGATGCGAAGTTAGAATCTTTGACGGTGCGATCGCGCGATGGTTTCGCTTTTGATTTGGAAGTAGCGCAAATTATTCACGTCGGGGCTTTAGATGCACCAAAGGTAATATCTCGTGTGGGTTCGGTGCAAAACTTAGTAGACCATGTACTAGAACCGACTATTGGTAATTATTTCCGCAACTCAGCCCAAGATTACACTGTTTTAGACTTCCTGACAGCTCGAAGTGAAAGACAAGCGGAAGCCGCAGAATATATTAAAAAAGCATTACGGGCTTATGATGTGCAAGCCATTGATACGCTGATTGGTGACATTCACCCACCAGCCACCCTAATGCAAACCCAAACCGACCGAAAAATCGCCGAAGAAGAACGCAAAACCTACGAAGTGCAGCAGTTAGCCCAAACCCAACGCCAACAACTGGTACGGGAAACAGCTTTAGCAGATATTCAAAAAGAAATGGTGAAATCTGAAAAAAGCGTGCAGATTGCTGACCTGAAAGCCCAAGCGGAAATTAAGGAAGCTAATGGTCAAGCGGAAGCTACTAAACTCCGGGCTATGGCTGAAGCTGAAGGTATCCGGGCTACAGGTAATGCGAAAGCAGAAACTTACCGCACAGGTGTACAGGCTTTGGGTTCTCAAGGTTATACCGCCATGCAGTTAATGCAAATTATCGGCGATCGCAATGTGCGTTTAATTCCTGATATCTTAGTTGGTGGTAATAACGGCGGTGGTAACGGTTTAGTTGATGGTTTGCTATCCTTGATTTTATGGAATCAAACCGCTAAACCAGGACAAGCGACAAAAGCGGCAACTCCTCCCCCACCACCACAAACAACCACTACACACAATGGCAACCCTCCAGTAGTGTTGGATATTCCCAAAGATAAATAGTAGGACATCATGGAATAGGGCATGGGTCATAGGCATTGGTGTCAACTTAAGGAGCTAAAGCCCAAATTTGCTCTTTGTGAGTGTCAATCTCTCGGTGAAGTTTACGCCTGGCTTTGACTAATCCAAAGAGTTTGGAACGTTCAACAAGATAACTAACAACATCACTAGCTTCAC
>DATGXQ010000310.1:0-16717 GCA_035298905.1 Nostocaceae cyanobacterium
AGGGGTTTAAAAACCCTGCATTTTGGTCTGACGGATAGGGAAATTTACGCTTAACAAATATTTGAAACTGTTCCCTGTTAAGAGTTCCCTGTTCCCTGCCCTCACCAATAACTTATTCAGCAAGCCCTACTTATTAGAAATTCTTGCAGACTTCCTGGCAGACTGGAACACGAATGATAAACTCTGCTCCTGCTCCAAATTCTGAAACAAAAGACAGTGAGCCACCGTGTTTTTCGGTAACAATCTGATAGCTAATTGACAAGCCCATACCAGTCCCTTTACCTACAGGTTTTGTAGTGAAGAAGGGATTGAACAGACGTTGCTGAATAGATGTTGGTATCCCTAAACCATTGTCGGCAATGCGAATTTCAATTTGAGCAGCATCAATTTGTGCAGTGTAAATAATGATGGTTGGAGTAGTGTTTTGTAGTGAATTGTTCACCGATGACTCTTCTAAAGTGTCGATCGCCCAGCGTGATTCCAAGGAGTCGATCGCATTACTCAACAAATTCATAAACACCTGATTCAGTTGCCCTGCATAGCATTCCACTAGGGGTAGGCGGCCGTAATCTTTGATAATCTCAATACCGGGACGGTCTGACCTTGTTTTCAGGCGATGTTGCAGAATCATGAGGGTGCTTTCAATCCCATCATGGATATCAACGGCTTTAATTTCGGCTTCGTCCATGCGTGAGAAAGTCCGCAGGGAGGCGACAATTTTTTGAATCCGTTCTGCCCCAACCCACATTGATGATAGTAGTTTAGGCAGGTCTTCTAGCAGGAATTCTAAGTCCATCGCCTCAGTTTGTTCCTGAATTTCTGGATGGGGAGAGGGGTAATGTTTCTGGTAAAGTTCCAGCAGTTGGAGTAAATCTTGGGTGTAGCTGTTGGCATGGTTGAGGTTGCCAGAGATAAAATTGACCGGGTTGTTGATTTCGTGGGCTACACCTGCTACCAGTTGCCCTAAAGAGGACATTTTCTCGGTTTGCACAAGTTGGGCTTGGGTTTGTCCTAGTTTGTACAGAGATTGTTCGAGTTGTTGAGCTTTTTCTCTTTCGCGTGTTTCCGATGCTTGCAACGCCGCGTTTTTAGCTGCCAGTTCTAGTGATTTTGCTTCCAGTTGTTGGGAGTAGGTTTGCAGGTTGGTGTAGAGACGGGCATTGTCGATCGCAATCGAAATTTGGGCGCTCAATAAATTCAGCACTTTCACCCGTTCTGAAGTAAAAGCACCTGTAATCAGATTATTTTCCAGGTAAAGAATCCCGGTAAACTTCCCGGAGTGAATCAGGGGTAGACACAAAATCGACTTATTTTGATGAGTAGTGATATAAGCATCAGTCGCAAAGCGGGAGTCTTGAACAGCATTGTCTAAAACCAGGTTGTCTCTGGTTCTTTCGACATAGTTAAATAAGGCGATCGGCAGTAAGGGAAAATCAGTTTTATTCTCTAAGTTTACAACAACACTCACTTCCTGATCTTCAACTATTCCCACTGCTTCTACCATCCATTGATGCTCGTGCTTGGTAATAAAGAAACCTTGTTGAACACCCGCATTTTCAATCACAATCTTCATCATTTTTTGCAGCAGGTGAGTTAGCACCATTTCCTCTGATAGTACTTGTACAGCTTTCATCACCGTCATCAAATCGAGAAGATGGGCGCTACCAGTAGTCGTGGAGTGTGTCTGAGTCAGTTCTTGATAATTGGTTTCCGGCTTTTGTGTGTTGGATGAGCGCGTAATTAATTGCGGGTATTTTGACTCTAAATCTCGCACTTTAGCAACCGCACCCCAGCGCATATAGGCGTAGTAAGCATCGGTCATGTAAGTTTTGGCAATTGTTTCTTTACCCCATAACAGATAGAATTTGGCAGCTAATTCTAGGGCTAATGCTTCTTCGTGGATGTATTCATTTTCTTTGGCTAGAGCGATCGCCTTGTCGTACATTTCTATTGCTGCTAATTTTTCACCCACAACCCGATGCCGTTCTGCTTCTACTAAATAAAATTTGTGTAGATGATTCATTGGGGCATGAGCCGCCCATTTCTGCATTTTTTCTTGATTAGCTTGGATGCGATCGTCAGTTGCTTTTTGCTCGCACTCTGGAATATGAGGATACACTGCTAACCGTGCTAATGAATCATAAAAATGGAACAGAGGAACAAGAGGTAATCCTATTACTACGTCTAAAAACTGCTCTGCTCTGGCAGTATTTTCAATTGCTTCTGTGTAATTTTCCAACCAGTAACTCAGTAAAAATTTGTTCCAATATATGTAGGCAGTTCTCAATCTGTCCTTTGCTTGCTCATGCAATAGTAATCTTATCTGCTCATCACAGGCTTTACCCTTGAGAACACAGGGATTTTCACTTTTTCCCAGCAGATTTAACACAGCTTGCCAATAGATTTCGTGATAATTAAGGGCTGTTTCTTGCTGAATTTTATGAATAGCATCTCTGTTGATGGCCATCTCTCTTTCTAGGGCAGTCAGTTCTTTGCCGCTAAAGTATGCTAAATAGGAGTACATTAATAAACCAAAGCCAGCATATTGTAAATCTCCCGTCTCTAGTCCGCTAGAGTAGACTGACTCCAAAGGATCTAAGGTTGCTCTCAGATGCTCTTTCCAAGGTTGAATAAATATATTGACGACGAGGATTGTCTTGGCTTTAATTTCTTGAGCATTTAACTTTGACACTAGAGTTAAAGCCAATTGTCCAAACTCATAACCTGAATCAATATCTCCCACAACTCCGCACAGAAGCAGACCGTAATTGGCATAAGCAAAGGGAGATACGGAAGCATTACCATACAGGATGGACAAATTTACCTGTTTGCACACCGTCAAAGGCACTAGTGTTGGTGCAGCAATGTAGGAAGCAGCAAATATACTCGATAAAAGTCTCATGGCTGCTAATTTATAGCGATCGCTCATTGGTGGTAAATCGCTCAAATCCTTGATTGGTTTGCCATTCAACATGGCCGCAGTTGACCCTAGTGCTTGCCCAATATCTGAAGCGTCTGGATTTTGAGGAAAGTCTACCCCTAACAGCTTTAAAACTTCTAGCCCCGTATTAACCGCTTCCAGCAGCCTGTTCTGCCCCATATAAGCTTGTATCTGGACTTCATACACTTTAATTTTGTCCAGCAGGGTTTTAGCATGGTTTTGGACTATCTCCACAAAGTTTTGCATTCCTGCAAAATCACCGCTTAAAAAAGCTGCCTCCACGGCTTCCTCATGCAGTGCTAATGTCAGTTGATAGTCACTGTTCCAGCTATCTTCTGCCAACAGTCCTAAACCCACTTGTAAATATTTGACAGCAGAATCGTGTGCTGTTGCAGCTTTGGCTTTTTGACCTGCGATCAGGTTGAGTTGAGCTAGTTCGGATTTTTCTGCTGGAGATATTAGTAAATCAGTTCCGTAATTGAGTTGGTTAACTAAAGCAAAAATGTTTTCTTTGCGTTCTTCGGGTGTGGTATTGTGCAGCAGTAATTGACCAATTTTCAGGTGCGTAGCTTTTTTCTCTGGAGTGGGAATCAGAGAATATGCGGCTTGCTGTACTCGGTCATGTAAAAACTTGTAGTCAACCTTGACATCAGTGAGGGTAATCTCTTTTGCTTCTTCCTGTCCAAATACTAAGGGGATTTTGTAATCTTGACTTAAGGGGAGAATTAACCCAGCTTGTAGGGCTGACCATAATTGAGTCGCAGTGGTGAGAGAAGATTCCTCATTCACGATCGCCAATACATCTAAATTAAAGGTATTGCCAATACAAGCAGCCAGTTTGAGGACTTTTTGCGTCTGGAGTGAGAGTTTGCGAATGTTTCTTGCTGTCAGTTCTACAACATTCAGGTCAGTAATGCCGATCGCTTGAATATGTTGCAGATTCCATTGCCATACCCCAGACTGGAAGTTATAAGTTAATAAGTCTTCCTGATGTAGAGTTTTTAAGAGTTGTGTCAGGAAAAAGGGATTCCCGCCAGTTTTGTTAAATAATAGTTCTGCCAGTGGCTGGCTGTTTTCGACATGATTCAAAGTATCGCTAATTAACGCTTCTACATCCGTTAACTGCAACGGTGATAAAACCATGTTATTCACCAATGCACCTGCTGTTTGAATCTTGTCCAAAGTCATCATCAATGGATGAGTGGGTGATACTTCGTTATTCCGGTATGCCCCGATAAAAAATAAATAGTGGCGATCGCTATCCGTCATCAATAACTCAATTAAATTCAGCGATGCCGAATCTGCCCACTGTAAATCATCAAGAAAGACGACTAAGGGATGGTCTTGAGTGGCAAATACCCCGATAAATTGCCCAAAGACACGATTGAAACGATTTTGAGATTCGATCGCTCCCAATTGGGTCACGGGTGGTTGAGTACCAATAATCAGTTCGACTTCTGGAATTACATCGATAATTACTTGCCCATTTTCTCCCAAGGCAGTTAACAATTTTTCTTGCCAAACTTGAATTTGGACTTCACTTTCAGTCAGTAATTGTTGAATTAATGATTGGAATGCTTGAATTAAGGATGCGTAGGGAATGTTACGTTTAAATTGGTCAAACTTGCCTGTAATAAAATAACCTCTGGCCCCTACAATTGGTTTATGAACTTCATTCACCACACTTGTTTTGCCAATTCCTGAATAACCAGAAACCAGCATCAATTCACTGCTGCCACCTGCCACACGGTCAAAAGCCGCCATCAATATTTGTACTTCTGTTTCGCGTCCGTACAAGGTTTGTGGAATCAAAAATTGTCCAGATTTATCTCGTCTTCCTGGGACAAAATTCTCAATCTTTCCTGTTGTTTGCAGTCCTAACAAACACTCCTCTAAATCTGCTTTTAAACCCCAAGCACTTTGATATCGTTCCTCTGCTGTTTTCGCTAATAATTTCAGAATAATTGCACTAATTGCCTCTGGTACTTCTTCCAGCACACGGCACACTGTTTCTCTACAAGGTGCGGCTGGTTTTTTAGCAATATGACAGTGTACCAACTCCATCGGATCTACTGCATGAAATGGTAGAGTACCCGTCAGCATTTCATACAAAGTCACACCCAAGGAATAAAAGTCTGTGCGATAGTCGATCGCTCGATTCATTCTCCCTGTTTGCTCTGGTGACATATAAGCCAATGTACCTTCCAGCAAATTAGGATTACTCAAAACAGGATTTTCTTGATCAAGGCGTGAAGAGATACTAAAGTCAATCAGTTTTACTTCAAAAGAGTCGGGATTAATTAAAATATTATGCGGCTTAATATCTTTGTGAATAATCTTTTGAGCGTGTAGCTCTCCTAATGTGTGTGCCAGATTAATCGCTATCTTGAGGAAAGTGATCAAGTTGGTTGTTTGATTGGCAATCACTTCTTTGAGTAAGCAACCTGGTATATCTTCCAAAACTAAAGCCAGTCCATGCTGGTAATTTTTTAATTCGTAAGGTTTAACAATCCCCGGTATTTGTAGAGGCTCGATGATTTGATATTCGTGGCGCAGTCGAGCAATTTCTTCCAAAGACGGATGTTCGTCGAGTAGAGTTTTGACAATGACAGAAGCATTATCGGTTTCTCTCCGTCCGCGATAAATGACGGTTTTACTACCAAAATAAAGAGTTTCAATGAGTTGATAACCAGATAAAGTCGCAGATGTCATTGTTTTTTGGCAACACTAAGTATTCTTAATATGCCCTTACAAGTTGAGTTTTGTAATATTCGCAACAAAAATACGTATATTTTCACGACGTGTTACAAATACTAAATTTATACCGTATTTATTTTCCAGATGGTTTAAATAGACAGACGTAGGAATGCTCCAGAGCAAGGGATTTATTTGTAGCTTTCATGAAGTAAATTAGCCCTACATTACAGACTAGAGAAATAATTTTGCTGTTTGCTCATGTCGGTTCACGTAAATTTACTGAGGGCATACCTTAAATATATTGTCTTATTTTGTAACATGTGTTCTTTCTAAGGAACATTACTTAGCATACTTGTTTCAAACTCTAAAGCTTGCTTTGGTTCTGGAATTTGCACTGCTAACTTCTTCACAAACTCCACTACATAAATTTGCGGCTGAGATTTCAAAACTTGCTGAGTGATAAGCTTTTAGTCTGGGTGAGCTTGATTAAAGTCATCACGCATACATAAACGATGTTCACCACCAACACAACCCTTCTTAACCACAAATAAATTGCTGAAAATAGTACAAAAAGACTAAGACAATTAATTAGTAACTGTACAAAAAACTGTAAAAAGAATTTTATAGTATCTTCATACTTAAATCTAACCATTTGGCTTGAGTAATTGGCGCACTACTAGAAATATAATCAACACCTGTTTGTGCGACAGTGCGAATAGTTTCTAAAGTGATATTTCCTGAAGCTTCAATTTTAACTCTACTATCCTGCTGGCGAATTAATTGCACTGCTTCCAGCATTCTTTCTACAGACATATTATCTAACATAATAATGTCAGCTTGATGTTGCAGTGCTTCTCTTACCTGTTCCAAGCTTTCTGTTTCTACTTCGATGGTTAGAGGGTAAGGAATTTGGGAACGAATGCGAGTAATTGCCGCACTAATCCCTCCTCCTGCGACAATATGATTATCTTTAATCATGACTGCATCATCTAACCCCATCCGATGATTAATTGCACCACCTACAGCAGTCGCATATTTTTCTAATAGTCTTAACCCTGGTGTGGTTTTGCGGGTATCTACTAATTTAGCTGGTAAATCTGCAATTTTTTCTACATATTTATGGGTTAAAGTAGCAATTCCACTTAGCCGCATTGCTAAATTCAGTGCTACTCGTTCTCCCATCAACAGCGCATCAAGAGAACCGGAAATTTCGGCTATTACTTGTCCTGGTTCGCATAATGTACCTTCAGGTACAAGGGTGATAAAATTAACTTTGTGATCTAAAAGCTGAAATACTCTAGCTGCGATCGGCAAACCTGCAATTATTCCTGGTGCTTTGGCTATCCATTTGGCTTTCCCTGGTGTGACTCCAGGAGATAAGAGTGATTGGGTTGTGCGATCGCCTCTACCAATATCCTCTAATAACCAGCTTTGCAACAGTTGGTCTAATAGTATAAATGGGGGTAGTACACCAGCAGCTTTCATGTTGTCAATTTTATTTAGATTTAACCTATTGTATCAACGATTTTCACAGATGTTTCTGTGATGCTATTATTTAAGAGTTGCTGAAAGTCCGTTAGTGTGGGAATAGCGATCGCTCTTTTTAACAATGTTTTCAATAAAGCAGCATCATTAATTTGATTTACCGCTTCAATAATCGCACTGGGAACTTCTCCAAATCGTGTTTCTAAAACTTCCCGTAAACTATCTTGACCCATTTGAATAATACCTAATTCAATTCCCTCTTCAATTCCTTCTTCTTTTGCTAATCTTTCAATACTGGTTACATACCGCATTTTTCTAGCCTCCTGATAATTATACACTTCTGTTTTGAAACTACTAGCGAGTTCTTTTGGTAAAACCATAATCCAGTCAATAAATCGGAATATTTGTCTCACATCTTGCCGACTGTAACCCCTAGCAAATAACATTTTCACTAGGTTTAATTTCCACTCTAGCCTATTTTCTGGGTTGCGGTGTGTGGCTTTGGTTTTTAAATGTGCCATTACCACAATAGCAAAGGGGTTGGTGCTTCCCTCCAAGTTGTTCCATGCTTGTTCATAGTCTAGCAATTTGGCGATGGGAAATTCTAGACTAACTCTACATCCTCCTAATTGATAACTATAACTCGATGGTCGCCAATTTACCTGTTCATCGGCTAAAACCGCCAAGCTAATAACTCGCTTTTTATGACGATCAAATAAACGATAGTTATAGGTATACATCCTTTCTGTAAATTCGCTGTCGTATTGTCCTTGTACTTCCACATGAACTAATACCCAGGCTTCATCTCCATCTATAGCAATCCGATCTGAGTTGTGAACTGACTTTTGGAAAAAGGGAACAGGGAACAGGGAACAGGGAACAGGTAGCGTTCATAAATGATTTAGGATTGCTATAATAACCAAACTTTGGCGACTTTATCAACTAAACGTTTACCAATTTCTGCGTCTGGATCTAATTGTTGTAACTCCTTATCTAGAAATTGATAGGGTTTTGTCCAGTCAATTTCCCCATAAGCTAAAGGGAAGAAAAACTCTAGAAAGCGGGGAAAATATGCTTCTATTATCTCTTTCCAAGGGCTATCATAATCAGTAGTTTGGTCAAACATAATTAAAACAAGAAATACCTCTGCGCCATTGGTAAAATTGTGGCAGGTTCACAAGTTAATAATTCCCCATCTGCCCTAACTTCATAGGTTTCTGCATCCACCTCAATTTGTGGTAGCGCATCATTTAACTTCATATCTCGTTTAGTAATTTGGCGTGTCCCCTCAACTGCAACGGCTAATTTTTTCAATCCTAATTGCTGAGGAATACCTGCTTTTAAAGCGGCTTGGGAAACAAAAGTTAATGATGTGGCATTCTTCGCACCGGCAAAACTGCCAAACATGGGGCGCATATGTACAGGTTGGGGGGTGGGAATACTGGCGTTAGCATCACCCATTTGTGACCAAGCTATCATTCCCCCTTTAACTACTATTTCGGGTTTGACACCAAAAAATGCAGGTCGCCACAGGCATAAATCGGCTATTTTTCCCTCTTCCACTGACCCAACATACTGGGCAATACCATGAGTAATGGCTGGATTAATTGTGTATTTAGCGACATATCTTTTTGCTCGATTGTTGTCCGCTAAACTGTCTCCGGCAAGATTTCCGCGCTGTACTTTCATTTTATGGGCTGTTTGCCAAGTACGAATTATTACTTCTCCTACTCTACCCATTGCTTGGGAGTCGGAGGCAATCATACTAAACGCGCCTAAATCATGTAAGATATCTTCGGCTGCGATCGTCTCCCGACGAATACGGGACTCAGCAAAGGCCACATCTTCGGGAATGCTGGGGTCAAGGTGATGACACACCATTAACATATCTAAGTGTTCATCGAGGGTGTTGACGGTGTAGGGACGGGTGGGATTTGTGGAAGAGGGTAAAACGTTGGCTTGTCCGCAGACTTTGATGATATCGGGTGCGTGTCCTCCTCCAGCGCCTTCGGTGTGGTAGGTGTGGATAGCACGATTTTTAAAGGCGTTAATGGTATCTTCAACAAAACCCGCTTCGTTTAAGGTGTCGGTATGAATTGCTACTTGTACATCATATTCATCCGCCACAGTCAGACAGGTATCAATGGCGGCGGGTGTAGTTCCCCAGTCTTCATGCAGTTTTAAACCCATTGCACCGGCTTGGATTTGTTCTATTAGTCCGGGGGTTTGGCTGGCGTTTCCTTTACCTAAAAAGCCTAAGTTGACCGGGAAAGCATCAGCAGCTTGTAACATACGGTACATATTCCAAGGGCCAGGGGTGCAGGTGGTGGCGTTTGTACCGGTAGCGGGTCCTGTTCCTCCGCCGATCATGGTGGTGATTCCAGAGGCGATCGCCACTTCGATTTGTTGGGGACAGATAAAATGAATATGGGTATCTATCCCGCCAGCCGTAAGAATCATTCCCTCACCAGCTAAAGCTTCTGTACCAGGTCCGATAATAATATCAACATTATTTTGAATATAGGGATTTCCCGCTTTTCCTATTTTGTGAATTTTTCCATCTTTAATTCCAATATCAGCTTTAACTACTCCCCACCAATCCAGAATTAATGCATTTGTAATCACTAAATCTACTGCACCATCAGCATTAGAAATGGGTGATTGTCCCATTCCATCCCTAATAACTTTACCCCCACCAAATTTAACTTCGTCGCCGTAGGTGGTAAAATCTTGTTCAACTTCAATAAATAATTTTGTATCCGCCAGTCTAACTCTATCTCCTACTGTCGGTCCAAAAGTTTCTGCATAAGCACGGCGGTTCATTCTATAACTCATAAATTTATCCTCACAAACTAATAATTTGCAATTTTTCAAACTTAGTTACGAAACCGTTCCCATCAGGTGAAGCACACATCACACCGACATTCACTATTTCTGCTGGAGTTAAATAAGCTAACCTCAGCATTTTATATTCATTCCCATCTAAGGAATAATCAACTGTAATTGCAGTATGACGACGAGTAAGTTTAATCCAAATTGATGCGGGATTTTGTGGTAAAGGTACAATCGACCAATCTGAATAATTGCGAGTAATTACCGCGCTAACTTGTTGCACATCTTCTACAAATTCAATGCCACATTTTAACCAGTTAAATTCATCTAACCGCACCATTAAGCCAGCTTGGTCATATAAATTTTGATATTTACCACTAACTTTTACCTCGGCTATGAAATCTCCTAGAATTTGCTGATAAAAAAAGTGTCCGCTATCACGAATAAAACCGTAATGAGTTTCCCGCCAAAAGTCTGTTTTTGCACCAGAATTAACAGAGATAACCCCGTTTTTAACTTCCCAGAAAGGCGGTTCATTAAACCATTGCATTGTCATAATTATAAAGCACCGTTAATTTTGTTATTGAAACCATAGACTTGACGACTACCAACTAAAGCCACTAAAGTAACTTCTTTTTCGTCTCCTGGTTCAAATCTCACTGCTGTGCCGGCGGGAATATCTAGCCGCATTCCTCGTGCTTTTTCGCGGTCAAAATGCAGTGCTTCGTTAACTTCATAAAAATGAAAATGTGAACCGACTTGAATGGGGCGATCGCCTGTATTTGCTACTAATAATTTTACAGTCTCTCGACCTACATTTAATTCGATTTCACCTGCTGGGGTAATGATTTCACCTGGTATCATAGTTAGATTTTTCCTAATTTCAAGATTTGTATTTTTAGTCTTAACGTGGTAGAATTTGATTTAAAGTTAATTGTAAATTGGGAAAAAGTGGAGATTTGATTAGTTCATTAAGTCTATATTTTTGTTGCACATAACCATCATCAACTAATTGACAAACTGTAAAAGTCGGTTGTTTTGGTTTACCAATAAATGCTACACCACCCAACCCTAAATAATCTACAATCCAATATTCTGGAATACCTAAAAGCGCATATTCCTCAACTTTTCTAGCATAATCTGTTTCCCAATTTGTACTTACAATTTCTACCACTAATTTAATAGAACGTCCTAGAGTAATTACAGGTTCTCTTTGCCAAAGTGGTTCACTATTTAAAACAGTTTCATCCAAAACTATCACATCAGGACGACGTGCTGTAGCTAAATCAGCAAAAGGATAAATTAAACAAGTCCAAGGAATAAAACAGGGTAGATTTTCTTGAACAAGATGGATACCAATTTGCGTCGCTAGTTTACCGCTTACCGTTTCATGCAGTCCTGTGGGTTCTACATCAATTAATTCTCCAACTGCTAATTCATAGCGGGGATTATCTTTGTATTGAGTGATAAAATCCTCAAAGGGGAGAATTTTGGGAGAGACATAAGTCATAGTGTAAATCTCCTAAAATGAGACTTGTTTTAAATACAATCTTGTCTTATTCATCATCAAGTTATCTCTAATTCTTCCTGCTATATTACCGAATCGGATTATGTACAGTAACTAACTTTGTCCCATCGGGAAAAGTTGCTTCTACTTGTACCTCATGAATCATTTCTGGTACACCTTCCATCACTTCATCACGAGTTAATAAAGTTGTCCCATAACTCATTAATTCTGCTACAGTTTGTCCATCCCTTGCACCTTCCAAAATTGCGGCGGAAATATACGCAACGGCTTCGGGATAATTTAACTTCAATCCTCTGTTTTTCCGTCTTTCTGCTACTAAAGCCGCAGTAAAAATCAATAATTTATCTTTTTCTTGGGGTGTTAGTTGCATTGTGATATTTTCCTCTAATTTTAGTTACATTTGCCAAACTCTTGGTATATAATTACCACGTTTTAAAAACGATACTCGTAACATTTGCCAAACATTTGTAAACCAGTTTCTCACTTCGGATGTAGAATTACCGCGATATCTACATAAAAGTCCATGTTCTAATCTACTTACTCCTGCTAAAGAATGCTGAGTAATTAAACTACGTGCTTTTTCGACAATTTCTTTGGACACAGGAACACCCACAAAAACTAAGCTTCCGACAATGGGTTTTCCTGCTAACCCGTGAGGACTGTCAAATATTTCTGCGTTAGCGGGTAAGAGTTGCCTATCTATCCACAAGGGTACACCATCCCGCCAAATTTCGGTATGCGATCGCCACTCTCCCTGCAAAAATTTCTCACCCCGCGCACTACGTCCCAATCTCGTAATTTCCCAGCCTAAAAAATAAGAATCAGTAGCTAATTTTACTTTTAGATCCTGGCGATAAATCGCACCGTCAAATAAAATTATCTCTTGGGGTAAAAACTCCAATCCCGCACCAGACTCAATTTCAATGTCTACAGTTTGTCTGGCTAATAAACCATTACTGCGATAAATTTTGCCCGCAGCAGCCGTAGTAATTAATACTTGCGAATTTGGTTGGAGGTGAATTTGTGAAGATAGGCGATCGCCTCCCACTACGCCCCCAGCAGTATGTAAAATGATACTATGGCAAACCTCTTTACCTTCTGGATAAAAAGGACGTTGTACCTTCAAAGGTGCTTGATTATGGTTGTAAATTAACTCAGTTGCACCTTGACGATTAGCATACACTAAATTAAGTTTGCCATGCCAAATTTTATCTACTTGCGTGTTGTCTATCATTGGTCAAGTTGAAATTAAATTTAAGCTAGAGAGTTCCAATTAAGAAAATATTCTTTTTTTGTAGGGTGTGTTAGCGACAGCATAATGCACCTTTCAATCGTATTTTTATCGGATGATAAATTACCAGGGAAAATTGTACTTCATCTATGATAATTTCCTAGCTAAAATCACATAATCATCTAATGTATAGTGAGACGGATACTTTTGATTAAAATATTGCTGATTGAAAAAATGTATATGTTGCTGTTTAGGTAAATTCTCATCAGCAAACTTAGCAAATTCACGACTAGATAACACTTGGTGAGGATTTGTTGATCTAAAATATCTAAAATCTATCAATTCCAAACCCATCTCATTGATAAATTTATTGACTATATTTCTCTGTTGTTCTTGGTTTAGAATTTTGTTTACACCATAAGCCTTCAGTAATTTCTTATCTTGAATAATTAAAATTACATACCCTTTATGGCTGATGCTTTCAGTAAATATTTGTTGATAGATATTATTAGCTTCCTGTCTTTTAACTGGATCACTAAAAAAGCAATGAGAAATGAATATAAAATCAAAAAAGTTTTTGGGTATATTAGTAGATTCTGCATTCCAATTAAAAATATCACTGGTGACAAATCGAAAATAAGCATTTACAGGTGTTAGCCGTGATTCAATATATTTTCGCCAAAACTGAAGTCCCCGATATTGAAAAGCATCTTGTTTCTCTAAGGAAAAATAAGAAATATGCATTTGAGTAATATCCACAAAGTCATTCATACTCATGAGAAACAAAGACAGACTATAAGCAACTGTTCCCGGACCAGCAGCTATATCTAAAATATTTAGCTTGGCTGGAAGTAAGCCATTTTGGTAAATTAAAAACCAAGCTAGATATACACAATATACATTTTCTAAGAAGTATTTAATAAAATAAACATGAGGAGTTAAGTTAAAGCGGTAATCTGGATCTTTCCCAATTTTTAAATTATTAATATCCTGCCAAGCAGTAGCAAGATTATTCATTAGTTTATCCTGAGAGACTTTACTAAATTCTTCTTGTAAATACTCAAATAATTTATATTCAAGCTCATCAAATATTTTCTGTTCAATTCCCGTAACTTGTAAATTATATTCATCATGTTGCAGGAATTTAAAACTTTGAGATATATAATTAATAAAATTTTGATTTGGTGACAGTAGTTTTTTTGACTCTTGTGATATTTCTGTGATTTGTTTACGGATATTTACAACTTCTCGTTTATAGTCAAGTGCAGAACGTTCTAGTTGCAGCTTATCTCTAAACAGCTTTTCTAACCAGGAAAACTTTGCACCAGACTTTTGAATTGCTTTTAATAATTCTATTGCTCTTCCAGTGTCACCACGTTGTACAGCAAATTTGAATTGTTGACTTCTCCACCAATTAGTAATAGGATTATTCATAACCAAAACCGTCCTTTCCTTCTCTAATTTCTACACCTGGAAGTTGAAGAATTAACTTTTGTTTAAATCGTAAATAATTAAATTTATCCTGTTCATACCACCAAGCATACTTTTGTTTAATTTCCTCAGCATCTTGACGAGTAGATGCTACAAGAGAACGATTATCATTAGGATGAAAATCTTGAATAACCACTCTGTCAGCAATAGCTAAATTAGCAATAAAATTATCTTCATCTTCTGGTAAAGTAGGAAGTAATGGTGTAACAGTAATGGATATTTTCGGAATAAAACCTTTAAATTGATCAATTCCATACTTAATCTTTTTAACAGCATTTATTCTGGCTTTTAGACTAGGAGAACGTGGTTCAAAATCCCTTCGCACTGATTCGCTACCAGTAGGGATACTCATATTAATTCTTAGATTTTGAAATCTTTGTAAATAATCAATATCTCTAGTAATAATCGGACTACGAGTTTGAATTACTAGCGTTGGACGATATTCTAGCATCACCTCCAATAACCTCCGAGTTAATTGATGTTTTGACTCTAAAGGTTGATAAGGATCTGTGACACTACTCATGTAGATTCTAGGAGGTTTGTGCGGATTTTTTCTGTACCAAATTTCTAACTCTTTCTCTAAAATTTCCACTGCATTTTCTTTAAAAATTACCCATTTACCCCAATCTCGACGCATTTGAGTATTAGGACTAAAAGCCGCAGCATAACAATAACTGCAACCATATTGACAACCCCGATAAGGATTCAGGGTAAAGTCATAGGCTGCTACAAAACCACTTGCTTTTGTCAGTAGGGATTTAGAATTATTAGCATAAACATTAGTGTCACCAAATTTTTCTTTTACACTTTTTGTAGGTGTGCGATCGCTATACCCTTCATAATATATTTTGGACATAGTTAAACTCAACAGCAGCAAAATATTTTCTAGGCTAGAATTTATGAAAATGTATTTTGTTTAAATTTATTTAAAAGATAAAATCTAAAGACTAAAGAATATTGTTTCATTTTTTAACTTTATTTTTTTTATTTACTTCAAAATTAGAGTGTAGTTATATACTATTTAGCTCTTGCAGGTTGTCCAGAAAAAGCAATAATACCAATTCTCTAAACTTCAGCAACAGATCCAAAACTAGAAACCCTTGCTAAACCTGGTTTGAGATTGTGTCGCTCCGCTCGCAACGCTGCGCTATTTTGAATTTTGTTGGCGTAAGCCTTGCCGCAGGCTATTTTGAATTTTGAATTGGTATAACTGATAATCCCAGTTAAATGGAAATAAGCAGATTAATCAAACGTATATTTACGTAGTTAATTAAATTAAAAATTACTTTTAATAGGTGGTTTGCAGTAGAGACAGCACGAATAGCGGTTTAAAATTATCAATCTGATAGTTATTTTGGCAGATTTTTAGGAGAAAATAGAATTGTATCCCCTAAAACTTGTGCATTTACCAAAAATATGGAAGCTAAAGTAATTAGTGTTTGCAACCTTAAAGGTGGAGTTGGCAAAACTACCCTTGTTATGGCATTAGCAGAGTACTTAGCAGGCGATACTATCTTTAATAAGCGGGTAATGGTAATTGACCTAGATCCTCAAAGTAACTTAACTAGTGCTTTAATGTCAGAAGATGTTTGGGAATGGCAATATAACAATAAGGGGTTAACTTTACCATTCTTATTTAAAAATGCTGATTATTTTTTAGCTAATGCACACAATGACAGATTTATAGTTAAAGAAAATGTCTCTAATGTAAGAAATAGAAATTCTTTTAATTGTCTGCATTTGATTCCCAGCAGTCCCAGTTTATTTGAAGTACAGGAATCTTTATCAGATAGTAAAGTTTATACATTACGAAAATTACTTAATCCATTATTAAAAATATATGATTATATTTTAATAGATTGCCCACCCAGTGTGAATAATGTAATTAAAAGTGCTTTTTACGCCAGTGACTTTTGTGTCATTCCCTGTGTACCCAGTCGCATGTCAATTCATGGTTTAGAGTTATTACTTGAATTAATTGAAAAGTTTAATCGAGATTATCAACATACTCTCAAACCAATTGGTACTTTAATTTCTCGTTATAACAATACAGTATCCCATTATAATAATCTAAATTTTATTACTGTTAATCCCTTTTTTCCACCAATTTTCTATACTAAAATTCCTGAAAGGGCAAAAATTGCCGAAAGTCTGGATTTTAATACTATCTTGACTTACAAACAAAAGTATGGCGAGAATCATGAATCAATGGTGAAATTGGCAAAAGAATTCATTCAACGAGTATCTAATCACTCAGTTTATACATCTCAATTCGCTAGTTTATCATGAAGAATTAAGCTGCTCTAGTTAGATACTTCACTAAATAAGCTAACTAGATACTTAATAGAACCTTCTTTAACACTATAACACTATTATAAAAACAAAAGCTCCCTGCTATTAATAGAGGGGAGCTTTTGCTGTAAATATTGCCCTGGCATCGAGCTATTGTAGCGGTCAGTGAACCGACAACTATCGTCGCCGCAGTAGCGTTTCACCTCTGAGTTCGGGAAGG
>DATGXQ010000311.1:0-9600 GCA_035298905.1 Nostocaceae cyanobacterium
TTAGTAGATGAAAAAGAGTGCGGAACTGGGAAAGGACGCAATAAAAAAGAAGCGGAAAAAGCTGCTGCGGAAGATGCATTAGCTAATTTAGAACGGGAAGGGTTTCTATAAATAAGGTTTGACTTAGCAGAAAATTAGAATCACTCTTCTGGGATTTTCAGATTTAAAGGTAAAATCACACTAAAAGTAGAACCAAGACCAAGCTGAGAATTGACTTTAATTTCTCCTTGCAATAATTTTACCAATCTGGAAACTATTGCTAAACTTAAACCTGTGCTATCAGGAAGTCGATATTTTTGATTAGTGGGACGATAAAAAGGTTCAAAGATGTGCTGTTGATCTTCGGTTGTAATACCGATACCAGTATCAGTAACTGCTATCTCCCATTGTTCATTATCTAACACCTGACACAATACGCTGATAGCACCTGATTCTGTATAGCGAATTGCATTACTCAGAAGATTAGTAAGAATTTGTTGTAACTTCAGATGATCTGTGATTAACTGATCTGGTGCATGAGAGCATTCCGTTACCACTAATAAATTTTTTTCAGCCGCTTGATAGTGCAATATTTCACAGGTGTTATTGATTAATTCACACACATCTGTCGGTGCTAATTCTAATTTTACATTTCCCGTATCATAGCGAGAAATTTCCAGTAAATTGTTGATTAATTTGAGCAAATGTTGACCATTGCGTAATACTCTCTCAATATGTTCGATATTGTTATGATTAGCGTTTTTCTGTTTCTGTTGACGTAAAAGTAAATCAGAGTAACCAATAATTGAGGTGAGAGGACGTTTTAAATCATGTGCTAATTTTGATAAATGTTCATGATTAGTTTGAATTAAATACGTTAGTTCTTCATTGTGTTTTGTTAAAGTAGAATGTAATTGTTGTAATTCTTTTAAACGCTCAGTGACATAGTTATAGAAACATTGCGCGATCGCTTCATCAATCACTACATCAATTAACCGCAAGCAACGAATAAGATCACTCGGTTTTTGCTCTAATAAATCTGTTGTTATAGTTTCAAATATTACCATTCTTAATTGATGATACTCCCTGGTGATTTCCACAGGGTTAAAGCCTTGTAAAGCTCGAATTTTCCCGTGTTCCCAGCTTGCTATCACTACCGATTTTATATCATCATCCTGTGTTTGAGAAAGCACAGTCGTCATTGCTTTTAACACATCAGGAATATGATTTTGAATCGCCGTATGAGATAAACCATCAGTACTTTCAATGCGCTGATCCTTGCGAATCGCTGCTATCCATCGCTCAAGGATAAAATCAGTCTTTTCTGCCAATAATTGACCAAAATCCATGCTTTTAAAATTATGTGAGGAGTGATATGTTCAAGCTCTATATGCTTTTAGTCTAGCGATTTAAGAGTTTAGCTAACTGATGTAAATATCTCACCTAACCTCAGACATAAGCTAAATTGCATACGGCAAACTCAATGTTATGTGATTCATTAGTTTAAATAACAAAAATTTATGATCATACAGATGCCATTACTGAGAATCAATGTTATACTATCGCCATTAGTATTTATTTAGAGTATGTCAGCTTAATCTAAAACTTCAAAACCGGAAGCTTTAGAGCGGAGGAACCAAATTTTGGGGCGTATCTCGAAGCTAAATGTCAAAAGCGAAAATGATTAAATTTCTCATTCTGGACTTTAGCTAGAGAGGGGTATCTCTCAACCCTAGTCCGTCAGCTAACTTCGTCGGCATTGAGAGGAGACTGAAGAGAAAAAATGACTTTAATGTTTTTCATCTCATCAGTGTCCAGGGCTGGTACTGCTCGTTTCTTTGTATCTGCACTTAACTCTGTTGAGGTAATAAAATGCTCTTGCAACTGAATTTAGCTGCAATCTTTGTGGTAGCTGGACGAGCTGCTTGGAAAAAAGCGCAACCTGTAATTGTGCGGGATGCAGTTTTGCTTCCGGCTGTAGGCTTTCTGGGAATAATTGTATTGTGGTGGATAGTGGCGCTAGTTAATCATGATTTGATGCCTACTCCACCAGAAGCTTTAATTGCTAACCTAGACTATATTTTAAACCCATTTTATGTGCGGGGTCCCGGTAATTTAGGACTTGGTTGGTTATTATTAGCTAGTTTACGTCGTGTGTTATTGGGCTTTGGTTTAGGTGCATTGGTAGCAATTCCTTTGGGGTTTTTGATCGGTATGTCTAAATCGGCAATGCTGGCTTTTAATCCCATCATTCAAATATTTAAACCCGTATCACCTCTAGCTTGGCTGCCTATTTCTTTAGCTATCTTTAATTTGGCTGACCCTTCAGCTATTTTCGTGATTTTTATCACCTCTTTGTGGCCAACAATTATTAATACTGCCTTGGGGGTTTCTAGTGTTCCTAAAGATTATTTAGATGTGTCTAGGGTATTAGAAATGCCACGCTGGAGACAAATTTATAAAATTATTTTACCGGCTAGTCTGCCCTATATTTTTACAGGTTTACGGATTAGTTTAGGGATTGCATGGCTAGTAATTGTGGCAGTAGAAATGTTAACTGGTGGTGTAGGAATTGGCTTTTTTGTTTGGGATGAATGGAGTCGGTTAAATCTCAGTTCTGTGTTTTTGGCAGTTTTGATTATTGGTTTAACTGGGCTAGTTTTAGACTATGGTATGGGAAAATTTCAAGAATTTGTTACCCATCGTCCTAATAGTGTGAAGTAAGTAGTTAAATGTAGTGAATCGGGCAGGTAAAATGCCCAACCCACAAGAAATCTATTTGTGGTTGTTGATTTTTGACAAGATGAAAAATTAAGTAATAGCTAAGTAGAAGGAAAAAAGTAAGTAAATCTTTCCTTCTAACTAATGACTAATGACCAATGACTAATGACTAAGAATAATGAGTGATAATCTTTGGACAAGAAGAGAATTTCTTCAAGGTATGGGTGTAACCAGTGCAGGAATGATATTATCATCCTGTGCTATTTCTGGAGATAGGTCTGCTAAAGGGCTGACGGAAGAGGCTTTAGCAGTAGAACCGATAGTCCAACCTCAAGATTTAGAAAAAGCCGATATTACTGTGGGTTATGTCCCTGTAAATGATTGTGCGCCATTTGCGATCGCTTGGAAAAAAGGTTTTTTTCGCAAATACGGTTTAAACGTCACACTCAGCCGGGAGGCAAGTTGGGCTAACTCCCGTGATGGCTTAATATTTGGGCGTTTGGACGCTTCCCCTGTGGTATCTGGTGCAGTTACCAACGCCCGCATTGGTGCAGAAGGCGCTCGTCGCGCCCCCTTGTGTGCAGCCATGACCATTCACCGACATGGTAACGCCATGACCATGAACCAAGAGATGTGGAATTTTGGCTTACGTCCTTGGTATGAATATCAACAGAAATACGGTGAAAATGCCCTAGAAGCATTTGGCAAAGACTTTCGCGGCTATTTTGACCAACAACCCCCAGAACGCAAAGTTTGGGCAGTAGTGCTAAGTTCTGCTATTTATGAATACTTTGTCCGCTATTTAGCTGCTGCTGCTGGTATTGATCCCTTTAAAGAATTTCGGATAATTATTAGTCCCCCGCCGCAAATGGTCACAAATATGCGAATCGGGGCAATGCAAGCATATATGGTAGCTGAACCGTGGAATACAAGAGCAATTAAAGGTAATGAAGGTGTGGGTTTTACCTTTGCCCAAGGTAAAGAAATTTGGCTAGGACATCCAGACAGATTATTAGGAGTAATGGAATCTTTCATCACTAATTATCCTAAAACTTATCGGTCTTTAGTTAAAGCGATGATTGAAGCTTGTCAGTATTGCGGTAAGCCTGAAAATCAACAAGAAGTAGCCGAGTTACTAACAGACCGTTCCTTCACTGGTGCTAAACCAAAAAAACCAGGTGTACCAATTACTAAATTTACTGCTCCAGGTATTCAGGGGAATTATAACTATGGTGGCTTTGATGGGAAAGACCGGACTATTCAAGCTAAAGATACAACCATTTTCTTTGATATACCAAAAAATATTCCCCAACAATCAGAAGAACATTCAACATTCTTGTGGAGATCCAGAAGTATTTGGTTCATGACTCAAGCGGCTCGCTGGGGACAGATTAAGCATTTTCCGAAAAATGCGGAACAATTAGCCGAAAAAGCTTGGAGAACAGATTTATATCGGGATATAGCCGCAGAAATGGGGATTGTCTGCCCTAAAGATGATTATAAAGTCGAACCACCAGAAGTATTTATAGATAAAAAAGGCTTTGATCCGAGTGACCCAGAGGGATATCTGAAGAGTTTTGAAATTCGCGTCAATGCTCCCACTAAGTTTTTCATGTCTTAAAAATTCAGCCATAACTGTCAATAATTTAGGAGGATTTGCCAATGAAATATACAACATTAAATAAAACTACTTATGCAGGAGCTATGCGTAGCAATGTATTTTTGGAAATTGAAAATTTAGTCAAGTCTTATCCAACACCAGATAAAGGTGACTTTGTAGTTCTTGATCATGTAAATTTAACAATTCGTGAAGATGAATATATTTCCGTTATAGGGCATTCCGGCTGTGGTAAATCGACTCTGTTAAAAATTATTGGTGGTTTTGAAAGAGCTACATCTGGTTCAGTCCGCATAGATGGTCAAGAAATTCGTAAACCAGGGGCAGATAGAATGATGGTCTTTCAAAATTATTCGCTTTTACCTTGGTTAACCGTACGGGAAAATATTCGTTTAGCAGTAGATGAAGTATTAAAAAATGCCAATCGTGCCGAAAAAATTAGCATTGTGAATGAACACTTGGCAATGGTAAACTTAACGGCGGCTGCTGATAAATATCCCGATGAAATTTCTGGAGGCATGAAACAACGGGTAGGTATTGCCAGGGCTTTAGCAATTCGTCCCAAAATGTTATTAATGGATGAACCATTTGGCGCTCTTGATGCTTTGACCCGTGCTAAATTACAACGGCAAGTATTAGATATTTGGGAACATAATCGCCAAGCAGTGATGATGATTACCCATGATGTCGATGAGGCAATTTACATGTCTGATCGCATCATTTTGATGACTAATGGACCCTGTGCAACTATCGGCGAAATTTTAGAAATTCCTTTTGAGCATCCACGCGATCGCCAAGCTATGCGTAACTCCAAAGAATATTATGAAATTCGTAACCATGCCTTAAACTTTCTTGACAAATATTTTACCCCAGAAGAGTAAAATAGTTTATGATCAAGAAAGAATTCGGGAGTCTAAAGCTAAAAATCAGGAGTCAGTTGTCAAGACTATCAATTCTTCGATCAAATGCTGAATTCCCACTCCTGTCGTCTTCAATAAAACGCTGAGTTCTGAATTCTGATTCCTATATTCTGTAGTGGGTAGCCTAATTCAAATTTATGAAAGCTAGATTTGAAGCGGAGGAACCAAAAATTGGGGCTAATCTTATGAGAGACACCTTCCAGTCTTAGCCCGTCAGCTAACTCCGTCGGCAATGGAAGGAACCCCCAAAGTTTGGCTGTAATACCAGCTGTAATTGGGGTTTCCTTAAACAATTTTAGCTGGATAATTAGATGGATGATTTGATATTACTCAGCAATCTAAAATCCAAAATCTAAAATCCAAAATCTAAAATTGTTTTCCCTGCTTCTCATTCGTCCTTTTTTTATGAGGGAGAAGTTAAAGCTGTGAAAATTATGCCAATGTTAGCACGTTTTCAAAGTGCTATAGGTCGAAATGACTTAATTGAACAAATGGTATTGCTGCCAGAGCCAAAAAAATTGTTTCATAAAAAAGCTCAAAAAGCAAAATCTATTAACTTGATTGTTGGTTATAACGCATCACCTAAAAGTCATACAGCCTTAGATATCGCTTTTTGCATCGCTCATCAAACACATTTAGCTACTAATACTAAAGTCACTGTACAGGCTGTTTATGTAGCAGAAGAAAATTTAACTGTGGCTGCGGATATTCCTAATTTTGCTAAAAGTCAACCAATTTTAGAATGTCCAGTCAGTGATACAGCAAAATCAGTTACATTGGTATTAACTCAACCAAAATTAGAGCATTTACCAGAGAAAGTAGTAACTCCCTTCAAACAAGCAGATAGAGTTCTTTGGCAAGCAAAAAATTTAGCCCAAGAATGGCAGGGTGAGTTTAAATCTCATTTGCGGTTTGGGAATATTTGCACAGAGTTAAAAAAAGTGGTGACAAGAGAAACTGCCGACATTTTATTGTTGGGATGTGATTCTGCTGATCATCCGATGATTGACAAACTAGGCCATAACTTCCCTTGTGTTGTTTTGGGTATTCCTAGTTTGATTGATGAATAATTACTGTTGATAGTTACAGTAATTTAACAAAAAATTAAATCTACTGAAAGTCACCTGAAATACAGGTGACTTTTTCGCTAATATCTAGTAAGTAATATTCCGAGGTTATATTGTGGAAAATTGGCAAGCTAGTATAAGCGTAATCGTATTTTTTAGCGTCATTTTTCTGATCATGACAGAATGGGTACACTTAACTATTGCCGCTTTATTGGGGGCATTGTTATTAGTGTTTACCAATATTATGACTTTAGAAGAAGCCGTTGGTTACATTGGTAACAGTTATGGGACATTGGGATTATTTTTTGGAGTCATGGTCTTGGTAAGAGCATTTGAACCAACTAATGTCTTTGATTATTTAGCTACACAAATTGTCATTCTAGCTAGAGGTAATGGTAAGCGTTTATTACTAGGAATTGTAGGTCTAGTTACACCGATTTGTGCTGTTTTACCCAATGCTACTACAGTAATGCTATTAGCACCTCTTATTCCACCAATGGCACAAGAAATAGGAATCAATTTTGTGCCATTACTAATTTTAATGGTGTTTGTAGCCAATAGTGCGGGATTATTAACTTTAGTCGGAGATCCAGCAACTTTTATTGTTGGAGATGCCGTAAATATTAGTTTTATAGATTACTTAGGAAAATTGAGTTTAGGAGGAGTAATCGCTATTATTACAGTAGTAGCAACTTTACCAATTTTATTCCGCAAAATTTGGAATACACAGATTAATAATTTGGAAGAATTGCCCCGTCCCCAAATTAACCATCCTAGAGTTTTAATCGTCGGTGCATTTATTATTGCTTTTGTGTTGATATTTTTTGCTATTGGTGAATCTTTACCAGTGAAAATTTCACCAGCCGCAGTGGCCTTATTAGGAGCAGCCTTAGCTTTGTTTCTATCTCATCAGAGTCGAATTGATACAGTTAACAATATTTTGCGAGATGTAGATTGGAGTACCTTAATATTTTTCATGAGCATTTTTGTACTGATTGGTGGATTAGATAAAACAGGAGTGATCAAAAGTTTATCAGGAATTTTGGCAACTATTTTAGGTAAAAATATTTTCATAGGTTCACTCGTGCTGCTATTTCTTGTCGGGATATTATCTAGCGTTGTGCCGAATATTCCTTTAGTGGTAGCTATGGTTCCTTTGCTAAAACAGTACGTTGTCAATGTGGGGTTAGCTCCTGCTGAAGTTTTAGCTAACGACTATCAAGGACAATTTCCACCAGAAGTATTACCACTTTTTTATGCCATGATGTTTGGGGCAACTTTAGGGGGTAACGGTACGCTGGTTGGTGCATCATCTAATATTGTGGCGGCTGGTATTGCTGAACAACATGGAAGAAGAATTACTTTTAAAACTTTTCTTTACTACGGAATTCCCATCATGTTTTTGCAACTGATAACTTCGGCGTTATATGTGTTACTGCGGTTTTTAATTTAAGTTTTTCGTCAGGATTCAGAATGCAGAATACAGTTCCCGGAGTGTTGCCGTAGGCTATTCAGAATTAGAGAGAATTGGAGAAACAAGCTAAATGATGTTCGCCAAATATGACTAATCTCTATTCTGTGTGTGATAACTATTCTGTGTCCTAAATTCTTACGTTTTTTTCATCAGCATTTAGCTATCGTCAATCAGTCAAATTTCAGTCGAAAATTCCCCCCTTTTACCGAGAAAAAGAGGGGAATTTAATGGAAAGTTGGTCTACTTAATATCTAATCAAGTGTAGTACGTCACGCAGAACACTAAAGCCAGCTAAATCCCAGATTAAATAGGCTAGAAATCCAATCATTGCTAAACGACCATTCCATAATTCTGCTTGAGGATTCCAGCCAAAGATAAAGGCATTGCGATCGATCCCGTTGTAAGCCTTAGCAACTGGTGGTAAATCGGTTGAAGAACGAGTTTCCATTTTTTACCTCCTTGGTGTCTATTTTTGCAAAATATGCTGATATTTTTGCGGCTTTGAGGTGTGAAATTTTTAGTAGCGTACTAGGTGCAATACATCGCGTAGGACGCTATAGCTGGCTAAATCCCAAAGTAGATAAGCGATAAATCCAATCATCGCTAAACGTCCGTTCCAGATTTCGGCTTGGGGTGTCCAACCAAAAAGAAAAGCATTGCGATCGACACCATTATATTCTGGAGCAACTGGTGGTATGTCGGTTGAAGAACGAGTTTCCATTTTTTGCCTGACTTATTTACTGCTTATCTTCAATGTAGCTTTGATACATATAAATGCTTTCTGCCTGTAGGTACAAACTACTGGCACTTCTTGGGGACGATAATCACAAACTTATTATTCTAGACAAATCCACCTCTAGGAAGTGATTAATATTTGTAAATAATCGTAAAGATTTTTTTGCAAAACTGTGATTAAACATGGTGAAAATACAGCAGATTCCAGGTAAATGAGGTACAAATTTTAGGAATAAAGCTATATGCTAAGAGACTTTCAAGCCTGTTCCCTGTTAAGAGTTCCCTGTTCCCTGCTGTATTATTTATTGCTGAAAAGGTCAGGTTTTTTAGTAGTAAAATTAAGTGAATTAAAACCAATTTATCTATAAAAATACCTAGCTTCTATCTAATGCCGGAGCAAATATTCAAACCTGGGAGAGATGTTTTGATGGTCTAAATTCCTGATTCTGAAAGCTGGAATTGCTATCAATACAGGAAAAATCCTTAATTGTGTAAATTTAAGCTTAGAAACAGGAAATACAATTTATGCCAATACTTTACAAACCTATATTGTGGCTGGTACAAATTCCTGTAGATACTACTAACGTTACACCAGCCCAAGCATCAGTTATTACTTCTGGCCCACGCTTTTTTGTCGCTTTAATTTCTGGTGTAATTTTGGCTTTTGCGTTCCAATTAGTTTTAACAAATCTCTCTATAGCTGCTGGTATTTCTTATTTAGGACATCCTACAACTGGAGAAGAGGGAGATAATTTAGGTGGGACTATTCGCAAAATTGGTACAAGGCTAGGAATTTGGACTTTAGTGACAGTGACAATAGCTTTATTGATTGCTTGTTTTCTGGCGGTGAAGTTGAGTTTACTAATTCTTGATCCCAGATTAGGAGCAATTTTAGGCTTAGTAATTTGGGGCGCTTATTTTTTATTACTGATGTGGGTAAGTTCTACTACAGTTGGTTCTTTGATTGGTTCAGTAGTTAATACGGCAACAGCAGGTTTTCAGGCAATTTTGGGAACTGCTGGGGCAGCAATAGGGGCGAGGGCAGTCAATCAGCAAGTGGTAGCAACGGCGGAAGCAGCAGCCCAT
>DATGXQ010000312.1:0-5133 GCA_035298905.1 Nostocaceae cyanobacterium
CCTGCAACGAAGGTGACAGCATTAGTTTTAAGAATACCTGTGACTGCTTTGGTAGATAATTCTACTAAACCTAATTTCAACATTAAACTTCCCATTGTTCCCGCTATGGTTTGTGCTTGTTCTAGGGAGAATTTTTGTTGATAAATGTTACCTAAATCTACCACCATTTGAGCATTAATCGCGGCAGTAGCTAAGATATCTAAGGCAGGTAACGGGTTAGCAAATGCAGCAGCGCCAGCTATCCACTGGTATTGTTCTATAATAGGCGTAGCGCGATCGCTCCTTACTCCATTTAACCAGTTTTTCGCTTCAGCTTTCAGCGATTGGGCTTTTCTAAATGTGGTAGCCAAAATTAGCTGCTGTCCTTGCAGTGTCACAATTTCCCCTAATTTTTGGGTTAACTGTTCAACCTCTGGTACTGGTTTTTCCATCCATTCTTGTACAGTTCCATCTTCTTGATGTTTCCGCACTTTCACAGGTAAGGGACTCGCAGCGATCGCCACTACATTATTGAACCTTTGTTTTAAGGATTGTACAATAGTAGCCCGTTCATCTGGTAAATATTGGTCTTGTTTATTGAAAACCAATAATACAGGCTGCTTGACGGCTTGTAGTTGCTGTAAAAATTGATATTCGGAGTCTGTTAAATCTCCATTGGTTAAGAATAAGACTAAATCAGATTTTTGCAATTCGGCTAAAATTGCTGTATCTGATTTTTCTTCTAGTTCTCTGAATAAAGGCGCTGTTTCCTGTAATTTTAACGCCTCAACATTGAACAAATTAATAAGTGTACTTTTACCGACAAACTTACCACCAGTTACAGCGAGATTAATTTCGGTTCTGTCTAACTCTAACTGTATTTGGGCGATTTGTTCGCGTAGGGTGGTTAAAGCTGGATGGTTGGGGGACTCTTGGCTGAGTAGGTTAATAACAGTTTCAGTTTGGGCGATCGCCTTCTCTACACCTGCTCTATTTACTAGCATAGCATCTGGCTGTTCCCAACCAAGAGCGGGGCGGTTTTTCTGCAATAACCATAACCCACCACCAACGGCTAAAGCACTCAATAAAGCGACTTCACCCACATGAACTATTGAATCATGCCAAGTGTCTAACATCCACAGGAAGAACGTTAACCCCAGTCCTCCCACTAATATCGGTCGCTGTAACTTCACAATCTTGATTCTCCGCGCTTGAAGATGGCTTCTCTTTCAGAATAGATCAAAAGTTCCGCTTTCCAAATTACCCAGATGAACAGAAATACTTTTCTTTACTTTCTGCTACTTTGGAGATGGATTCCCAAGCATCTCGATAGGGTGCGGAACGAGGTTTACGCTGTCGTTTTTCAGCCTCAACTAAGTGTATTTCGCTACCGTAATTAATGAATACTTCTACCGGGAAAACATAGAATATATCCAGATTTTCTATATAAACTAAAGCAAAATCAAAGTCAGAAGGCTTGTAATTATCTCTAACCATTATCCGCCGATTTGTTTTCGTCCGGCGATTATCTACAACATAATTTCCAGAAGGTTCATCAAACCAAGCACATTTAACTTGGATTTTAATCAAAATTCCTTCCACATCAAATACTAAATCATAGGGTAGTCTGTCACCAACTGGTTTTAAAACTCCCCATCCCCGTTTTAAAGCATGAAGAATAGCCGCTTGTTCAGCTATGTCTCCTTTAAGTTTTGTGTCCATTGAATAAACTACCTTTTTTGTAAGGACACAGTTGTATCTACTATCTATTATCTAGACGGTAGAAGCGTCATTAAGAACTTTGCTTCTGGGTCATCAGCATTAATAATTTTAGTTCCCCATTTACCCTTTAAATTATTGGTGACTGGGAATGTGATGATAATTTGAGTTTCTGGGTTATAATCTGGTAAAAATAATCTGTCTGCTAAATTAATAAATTCACTGTCTTCTGTGAAGTAATCTGCTGGATAGTCTTCGCCAATATAAGCAACAACACCTCTTTTACCAGTTTCTTGATATTTGCTTATACCCCAATCAAAAATATTTACTTTATTACTGTATACTTGATTACGGATTTTCCCATAGTTTGGATCGGTTAACTTACGTCGCTTTGCTTCTCCCATAATTTTATTGAAAAAATAAGTTGATGAAACAAGAAAATTATAATCATAAACAAAACCCCGCAATCTTTCGATCACAGGGTTTCATTTTCATCATTTGGTGGCGGGAAGTGGATTTGAACCACTGACCTTCGGGTTATGCTTACCACTACAGTTTTCACTGCCCGGATCATCCGGTTTGGGGTCTGGACTGTCCCTTCATCCTCGGCTTAACGTTAGGATGCCTGCCTTCCAGTCTCTACACCTTCCTCACTGCTGAGGCTTGGTTCGGGATTACCTCGCTATTGGCTTCCCCGAGTTTGACAGGTAAACACATACAAATTTCTTTGTATGCCGCCCATAGTAAAGTTAACGTTTAAGCGATTAACTAACTTTACTCGTTGAGCCCGACGAGCTACCAGGCTGCTCTATCCCGCGTCGCTCTCGTCTCTTGACTTTTTTAATATAACACGGGGTTTTGAGTTTGGCAACTATAAAAGCGATAATTCTCCCACAATTTCTAAACGCTTGTATTTTCCCAGGTTCATGAACTTTTCCGCGAGGCTTTGGGCGGCGCTGGGGCTAATCCAACCTAATTGTTGCAGGATGTGAATGGCGGCGGCGTATTTGGCGCGTTTAGCTCCGTCTAGAACTTTGATAGCTAAACCCATACCTTCCCCTAACCTGCCTATACACTGCACTCCCTCAGCACCAGATTTACTGACTAACTCCCCTGGTGTCAGCTTCATCAGTTCGGTGTCAAACTCTCCTTCCCCTGCTACCATTACCGGATGATGATTCATCGCCCTCACAATGCGCTCCATATCCACATTACTGCTAGAGGCTAAAACAGCATATAAAGAAGCAATTTGCCCGATTTGCATTAAATAGGTTGGTGCGCCGCAGTCATCATGTACGCCGATAAATTCTTCAGCAGGCATTCGCAGCAATTCAGCGACTTTGGTTAAAATCAATTGCTGAATGGGGTGTTTCCGTTCTAAATAGTTATTTAAAGGCCAATGGCGTTGTTGACAAACTGCCAACATTCCGGCATGTTTACCAGAGCAGTTGTATTCTAGGGGGCTTTTTTTGCCTTTAGGGATAGGACATTGTAAAGCTGTAGGGTCAATATCAGCCCGCCAGAGGATATTAAATACTTGTCGTACCTGTTCAATACTGGCTTGATGGGAACTGGTAATGATGGCTAAGTCGCGATCGCTCAAATCAAATCTTTCCAGTGTCCCTGTAGAGGTGACGGCTAGTGCTTGAAAGGGTTTGAGGGCTGAACGGACAAAAGCGGCTGTTTCCGCATTGCCAGCCACAGACAGCACTCTTCCCCTCTCATCACAGACTACAGCCTGGACTGTGTGTCTAGACTCGATAATCCCCTCTCGCAGCAATCTCACTTCTAGGGCTGCGGCTTGTGTGCGTTTTCCCATTGTCATGGGTTATTTTCTACCACCTTAAATATATTGGTCATTAGTCATTAGTCATTGGTCACTGGTTCAGGACTGATCACTAATGACTGATGATGAAATTAAAACAAATGCCAGAATATAGTACCAATAAGAAACAATCCCGCCAAGGTAGCAAAGGTAAATTGTAACCTGCGGAGGATGGGTTTTATTTCGTAGGTGACAATTAGGCGATCGCGGTTGACCACGTCTGCTGGTTTGTTCCAGGTTTGCCCGTCATACCAACCAGATTCTTCATAGAATACTGTTGGACTGTTGAGGCGATCGCAAATGTAAAACCAACCCAAGTACAATCGCGCTAAGGCTAACACTACACCCACACTCGCCCCGGCTGCGGTACAAAGCAGAAAATGCGCTAGATATTTATGGGGTGGAAAGCTGGCAGCTGCTACAGGCCCGGCTATCAGCCACGACCAACCCCAAATCCAAAATATTTTTGTGAGATAATCGCGCCAGCTGGCAACACTATCGCGGAACAACCACGAATTTTTTAATTCTTCATACTCGTTGAGTGGTTGTTGTTCGAGAGGAACTGGACAGTTATTAAGCGATGATCTCGTCATTTTGGTCTATCCCCACCATCATCAGCATTTGGCAGTGCAATCCGTTCGGCATGGGCCCAGAAGGCTTCTAAGTTATAAAATTCCCGTTCTTTCGGCATCATGATGTGAACAATCACATCACCATAATCTTGCAGCACCCAACTTCCTTCGGTTTTTCCTTCTGTCCTCAAGGGTCGCCTGCGCCATTCCTTTTCTACTTTATCTTCAATGGCATCAGCGATCGCTCTGACTTGTACCCGCGAATAACCAGTCATCATCACAAAGTAATCAGACAGGTAGGAGACATCTGTTACCTTCAACAGCAATATCTCTCCTGCTTTGCGGTCTGATGCAGCTTCTGTGATGGTTATTGCTAATTTTCCGCTCAACTCTTGTGATTCCGTCATTGTGCTACTGACTGGGATTTTGGTCAGTGAGACAGATTGTAGTGGGAAATTTCCTTGGAAATAATCAGTCATTCAACCTCAGATGCTTCTTCCTTTTGTAACATTTTGTCCAATTTGTTTACAACGATAAACAATTGAACCAGAATTTAGTAGATAGGTTTTTTTGAATGGTAACAAAAAAAAATCGGTGTTGATGGGGCTGGTTGATTTATTAACAGTTTTTGAGCGATCGCCTGGAAACATATCAACCATCAACCACTCAGGATTTGTCTGTTTTGCCCAGTTATAGATTAGGCTCTGATGTTTCTAATTATTAAGATACAACAAAGCTGACTGATAGCTAGTCTACCAAAAGACCTGTACAAGACATATAATTTGTTTGTTATGATTAATTATACATCAAATTGACTTATTTAATTAGTAAAATTACTTAGGGCTTGCTGAATAAGTTATTAGTGAGGGCAGGGAACAGGGAACAGGGAACAGGGAGCAGGGAACAGTTTCAACTATCTGTTAAGCGTAAATTTCCCTATTCGTCAGACCAAAATGCAGGGTTTTTAAACCCCTCCTAGTAAAAACTTTGCACTTTTTGAGCTTCAAAAACTCTGTAATCCTTATCTGTGCTTGTTTC
>DATGXQ010000313.1:0-28122 GCA_035298905.1 Nostocaceae cyanobacterium
CCTATCAGTTAGATGGCATTGCCATTAGCGGTACTCATTTGGGTAGGGAGTATACTTTTCCAGGGCTTCAGAAATATAAAGGTATCAGTTATAGTAGCGAACAAGATAAAGCTATTCAAAGAGCTAGCAATCGCCAACCAGTTGATGTGGATGCGGTACAGTTAATGCGGACTAGAATTGTGGCTCGAATTGTTAGTAATTACCTGCATCATATTGGTGAAAACGAATATCAAAGTAAGCAGTATACGGCTGGTTGGGATGGGGATGAATTGATGCTAGTAAGGAATAGCGACAATCAGCAATTGATGAGAGCTATATATAAGGATGATGGTTGGGAAGCGGTTGAGCGCAATAGGCTTACAGCAGATGACGTGCAGTTCTTTCAGCGATGGCAGCAGTTGCTAATAGAAGCACGAGAAAAAGAGCAATTGGAACTAGAACGAAAGCAGGAGCAACGCGGTTTTGAATTGGAACTTTAGATTGGATTGGCTTTTCTCAAAAGTAATCGCTATCGCCAAAAAAAGGAGTGTAATGTCAGGCTACGTAGCTAAAGCATTTTCCATTAGCTCTTTTCACTCACTTGTCACCCAGTTTACTACAACAGTGCCAACTGACTGCTTGTACCGACGCGAAGCCGAAAAAAGCGGGTTGAAAAAGTAGGTAATTTTGTGCATTTTTTACCTACTTTTTCCTACTATTTCCTATTTATTCCTGTTGTTTCCTATTTATTCCTACTTTCCAGCTTCTTTGGTAAACCTTATTGCGAATAATTCTTGTTTTTGGAGGGATTTTATGCACATCCAGCACTACTCATCTGCCCCTTAGTTTGGCAGCAAGCCATGTCAAATGTACGCACAGTAAAAACTGGGTTATAAATTATACAAAAAATCTTTTTAAGCCTCATCCTAGATGTTTGCTAGATTGCTTAAAACGATCGCTCTGCTAAAAGTTGTAGTAAAGCAAGGAGTTGTTGAGAATGTGGATGTTGTGCATCAAATTCGTATACCAAGTCTTCACCATTCTCCTCAACATAAATATTATTGCACTGCCAACAAACAGATCCTTGTACTAGCAGTTTATTGCCTATGTAGAAGCGTAACCCGAACGGCGGAATGTGGCAGCGCATTTGTTCGTCGGGCGGGAGTTGCCGCCATAAACGTGCAATTTGTTGTGCCGTTTCTCCTTTGACACGAACGAATGGCGCATTCTTGGCTATCCTCATGTACTCGCTAACTAGATTAGGTTGAAGACCCTTTAAGTCAACAAGTTCAACTGCATCAACTTCAGGTAGCTGGCTTGGCGCATAATCCATATCTAGTAACCAGTATCAGTCAAAATTAATCACTGTTAAGGAGTAAAGTTGGGCCAACCGAAAGAGTTCACCGCCAAGGCGCGATCGCTGTTTGTGTTTGTGTTAGGTTACGAAAAACCATATTATCGTAACCTCAAACTGCATGAACGGGATTATACCACATATCGACACTTTTGATTTAATCAACGACGGAGATGTTTTGGCCGATTTGTTGGCTGACAAAAGAAGTCCCAATACCCGCGATGCTTATGAGAAAGATCTGAAGGATTTCTTTGTTACCATGACGGGACAGCCGCCTAACCCCGCACTGGTGACCCACTTTTTGCAATTGGACAGGTTCAATGCGATCGCTCTCGTGCTGAAATATAAGCAGAGGTTGGTGGAGAGGAATCTGAAGGAGGCGACGATTAACCGCAGGCTGGCGGCTATTAAGGCTTTGGTGCGGTATGCTGCCAAAATCGGTAAGTGTGCTATTAGTCTGGAAGATATTAAAAGTGAAAAGGTAACTCCTTATCGGGATACTACTGGTATCAGTCCGGATGCTTTTAAGAAGATGCTGGCTGTGAGCGATCGCGGTACGCTCAAAGGTAAGCGAGATTATGCGATTCTCAGATTGTTGTGGGATAATGCGCTGCGCCGCAGTGAGGTAGCGCAAGCAGATATTCTTGATTTAGATTTAGATGCGAAAACTCTGAATATTTTGGGTAAGGGTAAGGGAACTCAAAAGCAAGCGATATCTTTGTCTAATGCTGCTGTTTTGGCTTTGCAAGATTGGTTGGTAACAAGAGGAGAATTGAATAAAAAACAGCCTTTGTTTGTGGCTTTAGACCCGTCGAGTTATGGTAAACGATTATCTACTACTAGCATCTATAAAATTGTACAAGCTACTGCGATAGCAGCGGGAATTACTAAAACTATTAGTCCTCATCGGATTAGACATAGTAGCGTGACGGCGGCGTTGGATGCGACCAATGGGGATGTGCGACGGGTGCAGAAATTGAGTCGTCATGCTTCTTTGAATACGCTGATGATTTATGATGATAATCGACTCAATCATCAGGGTGAAATTACGGATTTGTTGGCTGATTTGGTTTGAGGTAATTAGCTTGCTGGAAAAGTTAGAAGGCATTAAAATCTCTGTAATCGCTTTGGTATCTCTACTTAAAAGAGTATGTTCGCAAATATCAAGACCTCGATTAGCTAGAAGTTCTCCCAAAGCAGCTAACCGTTGGGCAAATAAATTGGTCATAAATTTTCCTCTATCGCATCCTCCTTGACGAAGCCGCCTCTCAATTTCAAGAGTATCCCATTGAATTAAATTGTTGGGATTGAACAGTCCCACTTCCTTGAGTGATTCAAATTTTGAATAAGTGTTTTCAAGCGTGTACTGGTTGACCGAAAGAATTGCAATTATTAAATCTTCCCAGACATTATCTTTTTCATCCTGCTTTGTAATGTTTTGAGGGTTCATATTACAAATCATTCTACTCACATTAATAAATTTTAGCCCCAATGATTCTTACAGTATTCAACAGCTTCTCTAATGTTAAGCTTCACGCTGGAGTTATTAGCGCGAATGAATAAACAGTCCTCTTTGTTCCCATTTTTATCTTTAACTTTGATGTATACAGGTTTTGGAGAAGGCTGAACAACAACCCGACATACATCCAAACCACTTACTTGATGGAAAGAGATTCGGAAGAGAGTACCGTAATCTTTACCAAGTTCTCTCAATAGTAGGTCATGGTTTAAAAATAACATATAGCCGTCATTGTTTTTCTTGCCCAAAGTTTTGTAATCGTACTGTAAGCCAAGCACTTCACCGTTATCATCAATACCAATTAATAAATTTCCTCCATTAGTGTTCAAGAATGCGGCAACTGTTTTCACAATTTCGTGTTCCATTGCTTCATCCCGTTTGTTTTCTCGTAAATTCCAACGCGCAGTGGATTTAAATTCTATTTCATCACATTCACCTTTGGTAATTAAATAAATAATTTCTGGATCTCCAGAAAGCGGTTTAAAAGTTTTATAAGCATCCAATGCTGCCTGTTTTACAGGTTCGGGAACAACGGGGAAAGTTGTGAGAATGTAGGCAAATTCTTCTTCAGTTAAACCGTATATATTAGCAATCATGCCGTCTAATTCTGCCCGTAGTTTGGCGCGTTCTGTTTCATCTTTTACGCCGTTTTGATAAGAATCTAGTCCGACTTCTTGGGCTAATTCGTCAAATTCTGGGGTAGTGCAGATGAGTTTAGCAGCACGTTCGACTATTTCATTAAAATAGGTGTCGCCAATTCCAAGTCGCGGTACAGGTAGTTGGTAGACATAAAACATATTACAATGTGCTGTTACTTTTTGACGGATTACAAAGTCGCACGCAAAACTATTCAATACAGAAACAGCAAATAGTAATTCATCCGAGTTTGTAAATGGTTGTGCCAGAATCAATGTGTTACCAGCAAATACATTAGGTGGAGTAATACTCGCAATCATCGTGCGAACATCTGTGTTGCGTGCTACATCCCTAAATCCTAGTCTGTAACTCTGGTAATCTAGCTTTTGCCCTTGATCTGTTCCTTTGCGTCCTAATAATGCTTTTCTCCCATCTTTTTCATCAACCCAATATCTAGGTTCAGCTTGACGATGAGTAAATTGATGAATCATTTTACCTTCGTAAAGTGGTAGTCGTCCTTCACTAGGCTTCTGTTTAAATAAAGGGCTATCGCTAGTCATATTAAACTCTTGCTTGAGTGATAGATTCCATTTACCATTAATCTTTTTTCCTAATAAAGGAAATTTGGCCATATTTTTAGCAATGTGGATATCTACCTCGTTCTTAAACTCCATTACTGAAAGTGAGTCAGGAGATAAGCGACGAATCAATTGTACTGAAATCTCAACTTGTTCAGCTTTGTTATTTAGAAAACTCTCCAACTGTTTGGGGCTAATAGCTTCTCGTGGATTAATCCGAAACGCTGCTCGAAATGATTCAGTTAATCCATCTTTTTTGAAAGTAAGTAAGCAAAATTTTACACTATGATGTACTCCTTCAAATATAAATCTTTCATTAGAAAATCCTAAGATAGTATCTAATCTGGTTTTGCTAAAAAGCATCTCACGTAGTTGCTTTGTACCAAGGTCACTATAAAATCCTGTAGGTACAATAATTCCACAACAACCGTTAGAGCTTAAAAGGTTAAAGCATTGCTCTAAAAAAAGGAAATATAGATTAATTTTTCGAGCTACACTCCTTCCCTCTACTTCAGCTCGCTGATTTTTATACTGCTCGGCTTTCTTGAAATAAGCACTAACATGAGGAAAGCTGCTGCAATAATTTAACCAAGCCTCTTGAATTTCCGGATCAGTCAACAACTGTTCGCGTTGCTGTTCCCAAGTTTTTATATCTAGCTTTTTCTTTTTTATTAAATTATCATACTGGTAAAAAAATTCTTTTTCATCCGTTTGAAAAACATCCCAAGGAGGGTTGGTAATTATAGCATCAAAACCCCCTCTTTTTCCAATTATTTCATCAAAGTGATAGCCCCAATGAAAAGGTTCTAGTGCCGCAATATCTGCAACAGTTAACAAGCGTTTTCTAGGTCTTCCACTTAACTGTTCCTGTTCGTACTTAATACCCAACTTCGCACTAAACTCATCTAACAATAAAAGATTTAGCTTTGCTTGAGACTCCTGATTTAGCTTTTCAATATGATTCCGCAACTGTAACAAACGTACTTCCTGGCTTAATTCCTCATGTTCTCCTTGCAAAAATGCGTGCTTTTTATACAACTCAATACTTTTATTTTTATCTGCTAAAATACTTTGATAATTCTGTGCTGCCAAAGCTTGTAATAAATTGCCCTGTACTGCCTTAGAATTATCAACACTGTCAAAACTATCTCCATCCACTCGGATTAAACCAATGAGTGAATTCCCAGCCATAATATTGAAATCAACATTAGGCAGAGGTTCCAAATCATCAACTTCTTGAGCAGAAGAAACTAAAGCTAAGAAAAGTCGGAGTTTAGCAATTTCTGTCGCTTCCTCCATGATATCTACACCATAGAGGTTATCCGTAATAATCCGTTTTTTAATAAAATAACTGAGAGAAGGATGAGAACTTCTTTCCTTTTGCAACCAATCTTTTAAATTATGGTTATTGAGAAACTCAATTCTCCCAATTACAGCCGAATAAATATTAATTAACGTCTTCAAAGCAGCAACTAAAAACGCACCAGAACCGCAGGCTGGGTCTAACAACGACAACTTTGGTAGAATATCAAAAATTAACCGATGACAGATATCAGCATCCAGTTTAATCAGTAATTCACTGATACTTTCAAACTGACGCGGTTTGACAGCAGCGTTAATGCGGTCTAGAATTAAAGCGTTGATGGTGCGATCGCACAAATACTCGGTAATCTCAGGACGAGTATAGTAAGCACCAAAAGCTTTTTGGTTGATATACTTTTCAAAAATATAACCCAACACACCTGGATTGATTTCATCATCTTGACCTCCAGGCGTGTCGTCTAACTGCCAAGAATAGCGACCAAATAAATTTAAAATACTCTCAAAAGCACTGTCAGGGATAAAAATATTATTATAAGTCTGCTCAACTTTATGCTTCAAAAATAAACCGCCATTGAGGTACTTAATATTTCCAATTAATGCCTTTACTTCTTTCTTCCTTTGTGATTCAGGTTGAGCAAACCCTTCAAAGAAAAGCGTTTGCAGAAATTCCTGATAATAGCAGTCAGTTTCTCGTTGCTGACTTTTTTCTAGCTTACTTTGAAGATACCGATGGTCGCCATTATCCAAAAATCCTTTATATTGCAAGAAGTAAATAAACATCAATCGGTTAAAAATTACCGAAGCATACCAACGTTTATCTGCTTCTTTATCAATTCCCTGAATCAGTGGAATAAATGCCTCAAGTTGACTTTGAAACTCTTTAAAGAAATTCTTAGTAACGCGCTCAACATCAAGCCCAGCCTGTAAACGTCGGGCGACTTCCACAACCGAAAGTAGTCCGTCTTCTAGTTCCGACAAATCAACAACTAAAGACGCTAATTTACCTAAAAATAAATCTCCCGGTTGCCCCTTGACATATAAATGTTCGCGGACATAGCGCTTTGTTCCATCCCGTTTCACCCAGTACCAAAGACTCTGAGTGCGTTCCTTATCTAGAAAAATCAGCAAGTTTTCTAAAGTTAATTCCGAAATCTCTTTATGAATAGCTGCCCTTGTCTTTGCATTTGGAATCTGACCATTCTCCCCAGTAATTTCAAAGACAACCACTCCCGATAGTTCCGCTATCATTTGGCGATGATAAGTCTCACCCTCAACTTGTATCGCTACAGCCTTATCCGTAGGCGGGAAAGACCAACCTAATTGATAGACGAAAATATCGCCAAACTTAAATTCATGTAGAAGGTCGCGGGTACGGTGTAAATCGAGAGCCATAAGATTTTACTGAGAGTAAATTAGGTTGCTGAGAGCAAATTAGATTGCTGAGAGTAAATTAGAGAAAACGACAAGAAAGGTTTTATTTAGAATCTTTACTTAAACTTCAGCAGTTTAAAAACATCGGCTGCTGAAATTTGCCAACTTTCTATCACACTGAGAACAGGTAAAATATCTGCATCATATTTAACTTCTGGTAATCGATCGGGTAGAAAAACCATCACAGATTTATCATCTGGATCAATGAACCAACCTAACTTTGTTCCGTGTTTAAGAGAGAAAATAATCTTGTTAATCACGCGGTTTGGAGACTGTTCGGGGGAAAGAATTTCAATTATCCAATCAGGGGCAATTTCCACTCGGTTGGAAATTTCTCCATCTTCATCGACAGGAATGCGCGACCACTCGAATACGGCAATATCTGGGACAATAGAACGCCCTGCAAACGTGCATCGTAATTCTGTAAGTCCATAAACTAATTGCTGCGGTTCGCCAACTTGATTAATAGTGGTTACTAAGCGAGTTTGCAGAATACTGTGTTTTCCTTGGGGCATTGGTTTTTGGTAGATTTGACCGTCAATGTACTCACAGGCGGGTTTGGTTTCCGGCAATTGCAGGAACTCTTCTAGAGAAAAATTTGCAGTGAATTGAACTGATGTCATGGTAATAATTAATCCTTTGATTCAAATAATCCTAAAGAACAAATAATTTGAGGTTCTCGTTTTTCAGCTTCTTCACTAACAATGCACAGGCGATCATCCATTCGTAAAGCAACTACTAATTCAGCCAACTGCTGATTACTAATACCGCTTCTCAATTGACGATTTAATGTATCAATTGCCGATTGTCTTAATGGATAACGGTAAATTTCATCGATCGCTTTTAGCAGTTCTTCAGTTACAAAGAGAGTTCCCTTCATTTCTTGAGCATAACTCTTGAGTCGCTCATAAGTGCGGAACCTTGCCCCAGAAGGCCGACCCAACTGACCCCCGGCGTTTTTCTCATCTTCTGCAATCAACTCAGCGCCCTTTTTAACTAATTTGTGGTGCTGTTCATCTCTAGGAATCGCTGGAGTAGATTCTTCACACGCCGCCGTTCGGAGAACAGCTAACTGAGATTGCGTAACACTATTACCTTTGCGGTCAACCCAAATTAGCGAATCGTTCCCTTCGGTGGTTTTCATATAAAGCAGTACCCCCTCTGGTTGCACGGGTTGGGGAATATGGGCGCGGGTAGAATAAACTACACTAGGCATTTCCTCAATCGTCTTTTTCAAAGCAGGATTGCCATCGGTAGCATTTTTCCAGATTTGGAATGCTTCGGAAGTTAAGTCTACTTCTGTATCTTCTTCCCCATCTAAAATCCCACTTTTCTCGTTATAGAGGTCGAGAATTCCTTGGGAAGAATCATCTTCAAAAAATAATTCATCAGTTCCCACAACTTCAGCATTTTCTAGTAATCTTTGGCGGAGTCGTCTCCGCAAATTAATAATGCGTTCTACTCCCTCAGCAGGTAGGAAAGAATAACAAAGAATTTTTTCTGCTTTTTGTCCTATCCGGTCAACCCGTCCCGCCCTTTGAATTAACCGAATGATTGCCCAAGGTAAGTCATAATTGACGATAATGGCGCAGTCTTGCAAGTTATGTCCTTCACTCAAAACATCAGTGGCAATTAAAACTCGCAGTTCTTTTTCAGTCGCTACTTTATCCCGTTTTCCACTACTAAATGGACTAAACCTTCCTGCCAGTTCCGTTGGGTCTTTATCTTGACCCGTTACCCCTGATACTTTGGCAATGTTTCTTGCCTTTAAGTTATCGGAAAGGTAGCGGACTGTATCGGCAAACTGACTAAAAATTAGTACCTTATCATTCGGGTGAGTTTGGGTTAGCAGTTTGACCAAGGCTACTAATTTTTCATCTTTCTGAGGATTCCACTCGCCACAGTTTTGCAGAATATTGATGAGTGCTTGGGCATCTGCAAACAAATCTCGTTTCAGTTTTTTTGTATCAAAAAGTGTAGAGCGCAGCCATTTGAACCGACGTTGATAGCGACTTTCATACTCTTGATAAACTAACTCAGCTTGTTTGCGAAAACTATTTTCTGTTTGCAATAATTGCTCTTCTAAATCGAGAACTATCTCATCTGATTCCTCTGTTTCTGCGTCAAATAATGTCGCCGCTACAGAATCAGTATCTTCATCGTTATTGCGAGTATCTAATAAATCCGCATCCTGAGTACCAATCGGAATATCCAGTCCTTTTTCAAGGGCATATAAATAGATAAAATTTCGTAAAATGTGGCGTTCAAGCGACTGGATGAAAGCAATACCGCTACTCTCTAAACGTTTGAACAAGTTCGTGCGCGAGAATCCCATTAACCTCCTCCCTGCACGAGATAGCGCGTTCAACTGACCTTGTTCTGCTTCCGTGAGGGATTGTTTGTGTTTAATGGGAATATAATTTCCTAACCCATAACGCGGTAGGCTGAGTGCGTTAATAACTTCTACTACTGATTGAGAATAAAGACGTGCGTAAGGGTCTGTACTAGAACTTTCGAGATTAAATTTAACTGTCCGAGGTATCCGGTCTGGAAAATAAGAACGACCCCCATCGGGAAATTGTAGATACTTACGACTTGTTTCATCAGTTTCAGCATAGTTATCTTTGATGAAGCTGCGAGTTCTCCGCACCATGTAGCGCTTCATTAATTCCCGCCAGTCATCGGGATGTTCGCTTTTTTCAAAGGCAGCTAAAGAGCGTACAGAACATTGATGCCGTCTGATAAACTCCAATTCTCCATTAGCACCCCCACCCAATTCAGTAATTAAAGCTTCGGGTCTAAATCCCAAATCTTGGTCTTCTAGAACAAATAACCGCAGTTGTGAAGAAAGGTCTAAATAAGTTTTATTGTAAGGAGTGGCAGATAACAAAATACATTTACTTTCGTTGGCAGCAATATATTCTTGAATAGCTCGATATCGTTTTCCTTCTCGATTTCGCAAGTTATGACTTTCATCAATTAAGACAACGCGGTAGCGGCGTAATTCTGGTAACTGATTTTGGACTTTACTAATCGGTATAACTTTGGCATAGAGCCGATAATTATCTACATATTCCTGCCACATTTTAGTTAGATTTTTGGGGCAGATAATTAACGTTTCTAATAAACAATCTTCTTGTAAAATTTTGGCAAGGGCAGTTCCTACTAAGGTTTTTCCTAGCCCTACTACATCCCCTACTAACACGCCGTCGCGTCTGGTAACATGACGCGCTGCTAGTTGTACTGCTGCTTTTTGGAATTCAAATAAATTATTGAATTCGCGAGGAATGCGGAATTCGGAAAGTCCGGCAATAGCCTCATGAGACAGGTGATAAGCAATCTTTAAATAGATGTGGTAGGGCGGTATAAGTTCCTCTCTAGCCCAACTCTCATCGATGATTTCTGCTAGTTCTTTAGAGATGTCTACACAACCGTACTCTTGCCAACGGTCATCAAACCACTTTTGCAATTTGTTACAGGCATCGTGGTCTAAAACATCGACGTTCAATTCCCCTTGTTTCGCCAGTCCCGGCAGGGTCAGGTTGCTACTGCCCAAGAATCCTACTGTAGGCGTGTTGGGGTCATTCCGATGTACCAGGTATAACTTGGCGTGCAGGGGGTGACGTAAAAACAATTTGATAATTAGTTTTTTAGTTTTAAGCTGGGCGCTCAAGCGTCGCAGTCCAGCTTCATCTTGATTAGTGGGCGCACCAATAACTAATTGCTGGCGAAATTCCGCTGCCATCCGTTTTTTGAAGCGCAGGATGGCACTGTTATCAATGCGAGGATCTCCAGTCCCAAGGGTAAAAGCGGCATGGACTTCATCTCTAGGCAGACTTTGCATCCCGACAAGCAGACGGCAGCAAGCGCCCTCCTCGCCTACATAGCGCTCAATCAGGTCGTCAATTTTCTGCCAACCTCTAAGGTTGAAGTAACCGACGCAAAAATCTGCCCGATAGGAAACTTTCAGTGTTTCTCGGAGTGTGGGCAGTAGGGACAGGTCGATGTTGTCAAAGATGCGCGGCACTTGTTACTATTCCTTAGAACTCAGCTCGAATGAGCGATCGCTCAAGACAATCTCTTGAACCCGCTGCCACTGTTGGGGCGTAACCTTGTAATTGGTGTTACTTGGTTGACGAATCACAGTCAAATCTTTGAGTATAGGGTCTTGCTTTAAGTTTTCCCGCAGCAGAGGCTTGTCTAACAGCTTGTTTGTAAAGCGAATTAACGCTTGAGATTTGAGGCCAATACGACTTTTATCAATCCAATACTTAATATCAGGAGGCTTCACTATCATTTTGGGTGGCTCTAGTATCTCTGCGATCGCATATATCCCAGCGGCACTTCCAGAAACCCAGATCAGAAGTTCATCGCCGGGGGCCATTTGATGGCCCAGACGAGTTACTAGCCAGGGCATTTGCTCGAAGTCGCGGATGGCATCAAGCACTCTGTAGTATTTTGGGTTCCCCTGAAATAGCCAATAAACCATTAATCTGCACCCACAAAATACTTCGCCAGCAAATTACGACCGCGATCGCCCATCTGCCGCACAATCTCCTCAATCCGCATGACTGCTAGCAGGAGAGGTTTCGCCTTTCCGTTCTCCCAACGGTTCACGCTTTGAAAAGAACCCCCCAGCTTGGCGGCAAACTTCTCTTGGGAAAGTCCTAGCCGCTGTCGGGTTTTGCGTACCAGATCGGCAATATTTGGCACAGGAGTTACTGGCATTCTAGTTGATGCCTCTAGAGTTGCTATAAACTTCTGAATATAACCGATGGTATGATGCCTGTGGCATCTGATAAGTTTTTTAACCACGCTACGCTAGTACACACGCTCAAGTTTAGATGCAGTACGCAAGTAAGAAAGACTCGTCATTGAGACATCTTACATAGGATTTATAGATTCTTGATTGTTGATTCTTGATTTAACAGGATTGACATGAGGCTCTCCTCTGAATCGATCTCCTCCCAGTTAACTGGCATCGCCTAAAATTAAGAGAGAATTTAGTTAATCAATATGATACATAGTAAAATTAACTTTCCGGATCAAAATCATGTTGAACAGATACGCAAGCGGCTTTGGTGCGGACGTGAATTTGGCCAAGCAGCCGTCATGGTTGGCTCAGGTTTTAGCCTAAATGCGGAAAAGATATCGTCTAGCATCCCAAGTTTTCCTTTATGGGGTCACCTTGCAGAAAAAATATATGACTGCTTGTATCCACAAACCAAATCCGATGATAAAAAATTGGAAATAGCTCGTAAGGGAGCCTTAAAGTTAGCAAGTGAGTATGAAATAGTTTTTGGTCGTTCATCACTAGATGACCTGATTATAGAATCTGTTCCAGATACACAATATTTGCCTGGTAAGCTACATGAACTTTTACTATCTCTGCCTTGGTCAGATGTATTTACTACGAATTATGACACTTTACTAGAGAGAACTAGACCAGCTATTTATGAAAGAAAGTACAACCTTGTGTTGACTCATTCGGATCTTCCCGGTCGTATGCAGCCGCGAATTGTGAAATTACATGGTAGTTTTCCTTCTCATCGTCCATTTATTATCACAGAAGAAGACTACCGTACTTATCCTAAGAAATTCGCTTCTTTTGTCAATATGGTTCAGCAATCCATAATGGAAAATGTTTTCTGCTTGATAGGTTTTTCGGGAGAAGACCCTAATTTCTTAAATTGGATTGGCTGGGTACGCGATAACTTAGGAGAAGCTACTCCTCCTATTTATCTGTGTGGTCTACTAAGCCTTTCTAATTCCCAGAGACAATTACTTACAAATAAAAAAATTATTCCGGTAGATCTTTCTCCAATCTTTCCGAATTCAGAATGGCCTGATATAAAAATACGCCATGCCAAGGCATTAGAGTGGTTCCTTTTAAACCTGATGTATGGTAAGCCACCTAGCGTTATGACTTGGCCGATACCTTCAAGTGATAAAATCCGGAAGCCAAGCGAAGGTTTACCAGCTATTCCACCTGGCCCACCTCCGCTATCCGATCCAGGAAAATTTGAACCTCACTCATTTGACTACATTAATTCTGATTTTAGCTTTGGGCCTTTAAAAGTTCCAACTCTGGAGCAACTGTACACAACTTGGTCTCAAAACCGCCAGGAGTATCCGGGTTGGGTTGTATGTCCTAAAAAAAATAGAGATAAGCTTTGGACATACACAAAAAACTGGATCGAGCCAGTTCTTTCCTCTATTCAAAATTTGTCCTCGCCTCATAACTTACTATTACTCTATGAGTTGAATTGGCGGTTAGAAACAACTCTAACACCACTTTTTACGGATTGGATTGAGAAGATAATTCCAATCATTGAAAGTTTTAATCCTTACCCCACTCTTGTAGAAATTCCTAATGCTACTGTAACACCTAAAAAAGAAGAATTTAGAAAACTAGACTGGAAGTTGATTGGAGAATGTTGGGTTGAACTGGCTTTTGCTTTAGTCAGAGAGGCTAGAGAAAATCACGATGAAAGTCAGTTTCAATTGTGGATAGAAAATTTAAGAAATGTAGTTAAAATACACACGGCATGGCAAGCACGCTGGTTTTACGAACAATGCTTATTTTATCTTTTCCAGCTTGACCAAGAGAATGTTCGCACTACATTAGAGCAATGGCCAATTATACCCGATCTACCTTTTTGGGAAGTTAAACGGGCATCGCTCCTTGCTGAGCTTGGCGACTTGAAAGAAGCTGAAAGAATAGCACAAGCAGCTCTTACTGGAATTCGCTCTCGCCTTCAACCGTATTCCGAGGATTATATTCTTTTATCTCAGGAAGGTTGGGCTATGCTGCTTTTGCAAACAATTCAATATAACAACTTGAATTTTGAAGAAGATTTTGTAGGGCAGTATCGCGCTCGTTGGCAGAAGTTAGAAACTTACAAATGTAATCCATCTTTTGAGATGGACACCTTAATTTTAATTGTAGATAGACCTCCTCCAATTCCTAAATCTGAAAAGGAAATAAAGAGAGGGTTCGATCCAGGGTATAGAAGTGTGTCCTATCATTGGTCATCACTTCCAAGCATTTATAATTTTCTTCCAGCCTTTGCATTCCTTCGTATATTTGAAGAAGGTGGACTACCAATTAAGTGTGGAAGAGTTGTTAATTTTTCCAAAGTTTTAGTAAATTCAACCAAATGGATTGCACCGTTTGCTTCTTTTTGGTCTCTCAGTTCAATAATCAGAACGGGCAAAAAACAAGAAATTTATCAATTATTTAATCTGATTTATATTGTTACTTTAAGTAACGATGAAATAGATTACATTAACAATTTATTGTTTAAAGCTTTAAATCAAGCAATACAAAATCTACCTCCTACTTTGAAAAGCATTGATTCCTCTAAAAGTTTTAGCTTGGAAAAAGTTACTTTATTTACCGAATTAATGTCACGCCTTGCTTTTCGGTTATCACCCGCTCAAATTAATCAGATTTTGAAGGTAACAATAGATCTTTACAAGCAACCAGTATTCCGGCAGTATCATTCTCTAGAAAATTGGGTAAAGCCTCTATTTAAAAGAATTTTTAAATGTATATCTCCTACAGAAATTTTTCCATTAATGACTGAGCTACTATGTCTACCTATTTCAGGAGAAAATGGATTTGAGGTAAGTCAACCCCTGGATTGGGAAGACCCTTTCATTTATGTCGAATGGACAAAAGGCACTAAATTAACTCAAGGATTTGACCGTTCTGCCTGGTCTATTACTATTGCCAATTTGCTCAGAATTATTAGAGATGGATCTCCAGAATCCAGAAAATGTGCTGCCTTAAGGTTAGAAAGACTTTATCAAATTAATGGATTAACCAGTGAGGAGAGCCAACTTTTCGCTCAAGCTCTCTGGTCGAGGCTTTCTCCAGTTAAACAACTTCCTTATGATACGGTATTTTATGACTTTGCCTTTCTCCAATTACCAGAACCTCAAGTTGGAATAGCCAAGGAAAATTTCCGCCAATACTTAGCGTCACAAGAATTTCCACGAGTTATTCGATACTCCAATAATCCAGATGGAACACAGGGCAAATCGGTGAATCCTAACAGTTACCGCTACATAATGGAGTGGGTTAATGGCACCGAGTTTTTATTTACCCAAAACGAAGAAGAGACACAAAAGTTTGTAGATTGGAGTTCTGATGAAGCAGAACAGTTGCTCAAAAAAGTTGCTGCTGCTTGGGATGAAGATAAAAATGAAGTACAACAATTTTTTGACAACGGTGTTTTATTAATTACGGATGAGCTACAAAAACATTTTTATTGGCTTGTGCAATTATTTTCATTAGTTATCTTGCCCCGGTTAGCCACTTCAGAAGAAGAAATAAAAACTTTGGCAAATAAACTGCTGTCTGAACTAGAACAATTGGGTATTTGTGTGCTGTCTGCTTTACCAATGACTTTATTCATAGATGCTAATGCCTATGATGAAGTTGCCCGAAAGCTCAGAGTTAACCTCAACTCGATGAAAGAACAGGAAGTCCGCGACGCTATTGTTGGTTTTTGTTATTGGCTTTTCCACAGTGCAAAGCAGAGTATACCAAATCCCCCAGCCGATCTGTTGAATGAGTTGATTAACAGGTTAGTTTACCGCAGGCAACCTGGATTAAACTCTGCCCTCGCTCGAGTTTCGGGCCTCGTTAGAAGACTACCAGACCTTTTTAATGAAAGCCACCAGGAAGCTTTATGTGTGGCTCTTGAGTATCTTATCAAAGAAACCGAGTTACCCAATAAACAGGAGTTGGAAACGATAAGTGACTTTACTACAGTAATTTTAGTTGATGACCGCCCTGAATATCGACAATTGGCGGCACAGCTTGCCTATGAATTGTATCGACTTTTTAGCCAGCGTCCGGATGCCGAGCTTCCACAAATACTCGCTAGATGGAAAGAAATTTGTCAAAATGATCCCTTGCCTGAAGTCAGGAAAGTTTGGGTAGAGAATGGTAGCGAGGACTAATAAAACTCATAGTGGAATGGCTCTGGCTCGGTCACTAGAAAACTATACAAAAGTGCGGTACATTATGAGCATTAGAGGCAGAAAGTCAATATGTGAAACGCAACCGCCACCCCAAGGATAAAATCCTATTGACGCGTGATGCAGCCCACTAACCAATGACTGTTAATGTTCGATAGTCACTTCCATCTGGCTGCATAAAATCTGACTATACTTTATCTAGAAAATAGGGGCTAGGGACTAAGAACTAGGCGTTAGGGAAAGAGGATTTTCATCCTTTTGTTGTGAGCGATCGCTCATGGGAGTCTGTCTTGAAGAAGCTTTACGGCAAACAAGATTAGCTCACACTATGGCGAACAATGCCATTCTACTTACAAAATCAGCCAGACAAAAGATAGAAAAGGTTCCCTCGTCTCTGCCAAGATTGTAAGGCAGGATCTTTTCTTTTGCTCCAATCTTTAAAATAATCTTCCCCTTTTTCAGATGCTTCCTCAATTGATGACTCACTAACACCAAGTCTTTTCGCTAGTTGAGCTATAGTTTGGGGCGGCGGTTTGATTGGCGATGATGGAAATGGGTACGTTTGAGATTTCCCTCCCCTTCGCTGCTTAATTGATGTTACTTCTTCCTCCAAAACCATTAAGCGGTGCTTGATGCGAGCCATGTCCGCTTCTAAGGATGCAATTGCATCGTCTTTCTGTGACGTGACTTTTGGGACATTGGCTGTAACGGTCAGATCGAAAAACTGTCTGACAATTCTCACCAGGGCTGCACTTTCGGTGAGGGATTGTTCCTTCATGTACTCGCGCAGCTTCTGGTGGTACTGGGGCGGTAGGTAGCCTACGATGCGTTTATTGTTGGTCGCCATTGGTTATGCTACTGGTGTGCTGCTTTTAAGCATACCTTGTCGCGGATGGTATGCTAATTATGGCCAATAGTATGCTAGGTTGGCACAGTGGGACAGAGACACAAGAGGGCTATTAGTGTGCTTAATGGTGCCACCAGTGGCACAGAGGATATTAATACAGTCCGTCCCGATCACTTTAACGGCAGAACTAATTGAAGCTACAAGAAATCTGCTGTCTTAATTCTTTGTTGAATTGTTGCATTACATCTTTGTTGCATTAAAGATTTGATATATTATTGCTTTATTTGTTGATGTCATAACTTACTTAGTGTATAATGTCATAGTTGCATCCTATAACCAACAAGGATCGTGCTAACCATTACTGCCGCGTCCCTTGCCGGGGGACAAGGGAAGACGACTAGCTGCTTTTTCCTTGCCAGAGCTTTGGCTAAATTAGGCTACAAAGTCCTAATGGTCGATGCTGACCCCCAATCCAGCTTGACTTTGTACCTGGGACATGAAGTAGAAGCCAACCAGCCGACCCTGCTGGAAGTCCTCAAAAAGCAGGTAGCTGTGGAAGATGGCATCTACGAATCGAATTATCACTCCCTGTGGCTAATTCCCAGTGATGACGGATTAGAGGTTATCCAAGAATACCTGTCTTCCACCGCAATGGGAGAATTAGCGTTAAAGAAACGCCTCAAGGAAGTTAGAGACTTATTTGATGTCTGCATTGTCGATTCCCCACCCCAACGAACTCAAATTTGTCTAACCGCAGTCGTGGCGGCGGACGAGTTGTTGATTCCAGCAGAAGCATCTTCTAAAGGATTGCATTCGTTGGTGCGTACCCTGCAACTGGTAGATGAACTGAAGTCTGTAGATGCCTTTGAGGGTTCAATCTTGGGGATTGTTCCGTTTCGAGATAAGTGGCTGGGGCGCACGCAAGCCAAACGCAGTCAAGTCAGCATTCAGGATATGAAAGAGGTAGGACAAGGAATCCTTGTAGTTCCCTCCATCTTGGAAAGCGAACGGTACAAACAAGCGATAGATACTGGAAGAACCTTAGAAGAATTAGGATATCCCGACTTGGAGTTACCTTTCCAAAACATCATTGAGGTACTGGAGAAAAAATGGCTGCTGAACAAAACCAACCTGTAGACGCAAACAGTCGGTTAAAACAAAGGATGAGAGCCACTGTTCCTCCTAGAGATACCTCAGTGTTAAAAAGGCAATTAAAGGAGGAAGAAGCGACTGCACCTGAAACAGAAAAGTTGTCAGATACGCCGGAACGGGAATTGCCAAAACCAACAGAAAAAGAAAAGAAATTAGTTTCGTTTACTTTACGAGTTGAAGATTCCGTAGATAAAGGGCTGAAATCTTTGTGTACGCAAGAGAATATTACTAAAGAAACTTTTCTAGAAGCAGCGTATTTAGTCTGTCTGGAAAACGAACTCTTGATGCAACAAGTATTAGAAGTAGCAATCGCCCGTCGTCAGGAGCGACGGGAGACTGGTATTCTGCGACGTGCTAAAAGTATGACCCGGTACTTGCAGGACTCTTAGGCTTCAATCCGCTGCAATCAGGGGTTATAATAACCAAACTGACCCTCAACATACTTCATCAAATCAGATAGAAATTAATACATTTTTTCAGGCTTAAAACTTCAGGCTGTAGAAAAAAATTAACTGTTTAAATTTGAAAGTACTTGCCATCTTATTTAATAGAAAGAGCGATGCTTTAGTCCATGAGTTTTGTACCACGCTTTACTTATAGTCACGAGTTGGTGAGGCATTTAGGAGTCATCGAGGCGGCGCGGGCTGTGATTGAAGTGTTGCCCCTGCCACCCGATACGACTCTGCGCCTGCGCCACGATGCTTTGCAAAGAAGCACGCGCAGTTCGACGCAAATTGAGGGCAATCCTTTAGATGAAGCGGCGGTGCGGCGAGCTATCGCTCGCAGTGACCGCACCGGAAGCGATGCCGAGCAGGAAGTTCGTAATTACTGGCGGGCGCTCGACCGAGTTGAAGAATTCGCTGAATCCCAAGCGCCTATCACCGAAGCGTTTATCAAAGAACTACACCGCATTGTCATCGTGCGCGGTCGCGGACGGCGAGGCAGCAAGAGCGAGTATCGCATTACAGAATGTCCCGTTGTGGATACACTCACGCGGACAATTGATTATGCCCCGCCAGAACCAGGGGATGTGCCTGTACTGATGCGCGAATTAGTCGATTGGTTATCTTCAAAAGAAGCACTCTTATTGCCAGCCCCTATCCGTGCAGGCATCCTGACCCATCGCTTTCTTAGCATCCACCCATTTAACGACGGGAATGGTCGCACGGGGAGACTTTTGGCTACTGCTGAACTGTGGCGTTCTGGTTATCGGATGCGGGGGTTTTTCTCTTTTGATGAATATTTTAATGCAGATCGAGATCGCTACTACCAAAACTTGCAAATGGGGCTACCAGTGAACTTCTACGACGGTCGCCACGACCCAGACCACACCCCCTGGCTGCTCTACTTCGTCGAGACGATGGCTCGCGCTGCGGATGAACTACAGGCTCTCGCCAAATCTCTTTATCAAGAAGAAGCTCCCGATGCTCTCCCCTGGGAAAGCTTACCACGTCCGCAGCAACAAATCCTGACTCGACTGCTGGCACGGGTTCTCGATGGAGTCGAAAATCCCTTCGTTATCAACCCCTCAGATATCGCATCCTGGTTTGGGGTTTCAGACAATACTGCCCGTGAATGGCTCAAAGAGTGGGCAACAGAAGGCTTTGTCAATCCCGTATTGGCTGGTTCTGGGGTACGAGTGAGGAGTTATGCGCTAGCGGAAGAATGGGTCGAGACGTGCTTCCAGATAAGGCAACCCAATCGAAGAAAATAACACAAGTTAAACAGCCGCTTTGCCCCACCAAAATGGTTAACATCTACGCAATGATAGGTTTTTTCGCTGCTAGGCGAGAAAAAATAACACAAGTAGAAGAGAAAAAATAACGTTGATTAAATTGCTAGTCAGACTTTATGAGAGAATCAACGTGGCATTAGCTCAGTAATGCCACGCTCTCGTACCGGGGGGTGAGTCGATGACGAGTTCAGTAGTGACACAGAAAGCGACTTCTGCTTCTGAGCAGCTGGTTAATCTATGGCTAGGAGGCAAGAGTCGTCATACTGTTGATTATTACCGTCGCTCTGCTAAACGCTTAGAGGAGTTTGTCGGCAAGCCAATTCATCTGGTCACATTTGCGGAAGTCCAGGCGTTTGCTGTCCATTTGGAGTCCCTAGAGTTAGCCGCGTCCTCCCGGCGCAGTATCATCTCTGCTGTCAAATCTTTGCTGTCCTTTGGCAATAAGATTGGGGTTCTCACTGGTAATGTGGCAGCGCCGCTAAAGCCGCCAAATGCTCCAGACACTTTATCAGAACGGATTTTGTCTGAATCTCAAGTCCAAGTAATGATTGCTCTGGAGACTGACAAGCGCAATCACGCAATGCTGAGGCTACTTTATTACAGTGGTCTGCGTGTCAGCGAACTTTGCTCTTTGAAGTGGCGTAATTTACAAGCTCGTGGTGAGAGCGGTCAAATAACGGTGTTCGGTAAGGGGGGTAAGACTCGCTCCATTGTGCTTCCGTTATCCTTATGGCAGGAGTTGCAAGCGCTGCGGGGTGCTGCTCTTGAAAACGAACCCATTTTTTGCAGTCGCAGTCTCAATAATAAAACAGGGGGACATCTCAATCGCTACTCTGTTGATAGGATTGTTAAGGCAGCCGCCGCTCGCGCTGGCATTTCTGGCAAGGTTTCACCTCACTGGTTGCGCCACGCTCATGCTAGTCATGCTCTAGAACGGGGAGCAAAGGTTCACTTGGTACAGGCTACCCTTGGTCATTCTAATGTTGCGATAACAGGGCGATATCTTCATGCCCGTCCGGAGGAAAGTTCGGGGTTGTACTTGCCTGGGTAAAATTGCGCTCGCGCCTCAATATCAAATCAACCTCGGTTACTAAACTGGCACTCTAGTCGGTAGAGATAAAACAAGAAAAGATGAGATTTAAAACATTAACAATCGGTCTAATAACTGGTATTATGGTAGGCTGTAGCGTAACTAATCAGAATCCCACAATTAACAAAATAGGAAGTGGAGAGGTTGGGGAACCTACTGTAATAGAGACGAAACGAACAGCTGAGGGAACCGACTCTCCAGCACAATCAAAGTTATCTGTTGCAGAAGCAGCTAAACTAACTCCCGAACAAGTTAAACAGTTAGTAACCAAAGAGCAAAACAATAGCAAGCTTCTCGATTTCAAAATTATTGTGCCAACCTATATACCAAATGGATTTCAGGTTGATGAATTTGAGGTAAAGGACGTGACTTATCAAGGAGGGATAGGCGAACCCGATTATACGGGACATGAATACAGAATTGTTTACCAAAATTCTAGTAATTATTGCTTCTCCATTGAAGGCAAATTTGGTGGCTTTGGTTCTGGCGCTACAGACTATCGTAATGTTGAAGTCTCTTCACCAGCTCTGGGTAAAGTTATTCTCGGATATACGGACTTCGACCAAGTTACCAACGAACAACCTTTCATAGCATTTCTAGAGGGAGTAATTATGAGGGGCTAGCAGGGTTATTCTTTTGATTCTCCGTACAATACTCAGAAGTGTAATACTATCAGCCTTCAAGAAGCAGTCAAAATTGTTGAGTCTCTTCAATATCTAAATCCTTAATTAATTATTGTCAAATAGAGGACAATTCGAGTTTGTACCTGCCTGAGTGAGAATATAAGTAGACTTCAATTACTGGTTAAAAGCCTTCTATAAAATGAAATTGAGACTATTAATAACTGGATTGCTAATTGTATTTTTAGTAAGCTGTAGAGAAATTAAGAATAATACTACAGTTAGCTCTACACCAGAATCATCACGGGTAGCTGAGCCTAGAGTAAGTAGCTCAAGTAATACTTCTACACGAAAACAAATATCTGAGCCAATTAACTCTCCGGTACGACCACAACTTTCTGTAGGTGAAGCAGCACAATTAAGAGATTCTCAAGTTCAAGAGTTGGTGTCTTTGGAAAAGAATAATAATATAGGAAGAGGTTTTAAAGTACTTCTGCCAACTTACCTCCCGCTTGGATTCAGAGTTGACAAATTAGAATTGAATGACAATAATTATCCATCTGGATATACTATCGTCTACCGAAACTCAAAAAACAATTCTTGTTTCAGGCTTACAGGAGATAACGGACAATGGGGCGCACCTCCTTTAGGTTATAACACTGTTGAAGCTTTATCACCAATTCTTGGTAAAGTTATTCTAGAGTATACAGAATTTGACCAGGAAGTTGGCGGGTCTCTCATAAAATTTAGAGATGAGCCAATTATGAAAGAGCAAACTGGGTATTCTTTTATTTCTTCTCCTTCAATTGCGCCAAGCTGTAGGAATAGTATCAGTCCTCAAGAAGCAGTTAAAATCGTTGAGTCTTTTCAATACCTAAATTCTTAAGTCGTTATTGTGAAATACCTACTTCTAGCGAATAGATAGAAAAATCAAAAAATGAAATTCAAATTGTTAACAACCGGACTAATAATTGCACTTTTGGTTGGATGTAGCGGAACTAAACAGGACACTATAGTTACCTCTACATTAGAATTCCAACAAGCATCAAAGTCTAGAGTAACTGAACCAAATGAATTTGATAGGGTTTCATTCCCATTGGAATCTTGTGGTGAAAAGCTGCCAAATGACCCGAAAGCTTATCCGGTTAAATACTATCCAGTGTTTATTGATTACAGCGAGGGTAATTTGCAGTCTGTCAAGTCAAAATATTGCCGAGATGCTTTTAAGAAGAAAAGAAAAACTACCGGGAAAGATGCTATACAAGCGGCTTCTTTTTTAAGCATCGAACGGGCTAATAAATTCTCAAAATTTATGAGTGAAAAATTAGGAAGTGGAGAAATCGATGAACCAACTGTAAGAGAGGCAAAACAGACAACTGAGGGAGCCGACTCTCCAGCACAATCAAAGTTATCTGTTGCAAAAGCAGCTAAACTAACTCCCGAACAAGTTAATCAGCTAGTATCTGCTGGTAAAAATGTTCATCTAGAAAATGGTAAAGTCAAGGAGCTGCAAATTGTTGTTCCTACTTATATTCCTCCTGGCTTTAAGCTTGACAAGTTTGAAGTAATTGGTGGAGTTTATCCCTACTACGAAATTAACTATCGCAACACCAATAATGGGTGCTTCAGTTTCGGTGCTTTTACAGCGCCAGGTGCTGGTTCCCCTGGTGAGTATGCTACAGTTAACGCAACTACACCAGCTCTCGGTATGGTTACTATTGTGTACACAGATTTTGATTATTATTACAACAAACCTTTAGTTGCGTTTTCTTACCAATCTAACATTAGAGATAAGGAAGTAGGAAAATATAGTTTTTATTCTGGTAGTTATCCCAATTCAAACTGTAATGCTGTTAGCCTAAAAGAGGCTATCAAAATTGTTGAATCTCTTCAATTTCTTAATCCTTAAGACCCCCTATCCTTGCTATTTTCATCTGTTCAAACTTTTCGCCATCTCCGTATGTGTTTATAGAAAGGTTTCATCTTATTACTTGCAGTAGAGTTGAGGTTTAGAGAGCCGTTAAAATTGTTTTTATTTTTTTTTTTGATTTTTTTGGTAATATTGTTAAGTTAGCCCCCTTTTTTGATGAAAATTAACCCGTTCACGATCGGACTAATAATTGCACTTTTGGTTGGATGTAGCGGAACTAAACAGGACGCTACAGTTACCTCTACATTAGAATCCCAACAAGCATCAAAGTCTAGAGTAACTGAACAAAATGAATTTGATAGCGTTTCGTTCCCACAAGAATCTTGTGGTGAGAAGCTGCCAAATGACCCGAAAGCTTATCCTATTAAATACTATCCAGTGTTTATTGATTACAGTGACGATAATTTGCAGTCTATCAAATCAAAGTATTGCAAAGATGCTCGAAAAAAACTTAGAAAAACTACTGGGAAAGATGCTATACAAGTGGCTTCTTTTTCAAGCATCGAACGGGCTAAGAAATTCTCAAAATTTATGAGTGAAAAATTAGGAAGTGGAGAGGTTGGGGAACCTACTGTAATAGAGGCGAAACGGACAACTGAGGTAATTGATGCTAAAGCAGGATTTAATTTATCCGTGGCTAAAGCAGCTAAACTAACTCCCGATCAGGTAGAACAATTAGTATCGCTTGACAAAAATAATGAGGCTGGGATTGACTTCAAAGTAATTGTGCCAACCCATGTTCCAAACGGATTTCAGATTAGCAATTTTGAGGTAAGAAACACACCCGACGAGACTATATACAGGATTGTTTACCGTAATTCCAGCGATTTCTGTTTCTCTATTGAAGGTAATTCAGGAGGCTGGGGTTCTGGTCCTGAAGAAGAGCGTTCTGTTGAAGTCCTTTCGCCAGCTCTTGGTAAGGTTATCCTTGGCTACACAGAATTTAGTGCAATAACTAAGAAGCCTTGGATAGCTTTTCAAGGAGCGCCTATTATTATTGGCGAGCGGGGATATTTCTTCAACTCTCCTGAAAATAAGGAGCAAAATTGTAATACTATCAGCCTTCAAGAAGCAATCAAAATTGTTGAGTCTCTTCAATACTTAAATCCCTAAGTTTTTAGTAGAAAAGATGAAATTTAATATTTTAATAAGTGGCATAATAATTAGCATTATATTGGACTTTAGTGGCTCTAGCTGGGGTGTTCCAGTTCAGTCTGCACCAAAACGACAAACATCTAAGTCAGCTAGCACTCAAACAAGAATTCAAAGAACTGTAGGTGTCGCAGCGAAACTAACTACTGCTCAAATTGAGCAATTAGTATCCCTAGATCAAAATAATTCTAAAGGCGTTTCTGCCAGAATTGTTCTGCCAACCTACATCCCGACAGGATTTCATGTTGATATTTTTAGGGTAAGCGATGACACTCGATATGGTATCGGAGCAAGGTACGATATACTTTACCGAAATTCAAGTAATTCTTGTTTCAGTATCAGTGGGGGTTTTGCTCTACCAACTGGTGGTTCTCCAGCCGACTATAAGACGGTTGAAGTTTCTTCACCTGCTCTCGGAAAAATTATTCTTGTATACCTAGAATTTGAGAGAACTAACCAAACTTCTTTTATCGCATTTCAAAATAATCAGGTTGTCAAATATCGGCTGCACGGATATTCTTTTTACTCTCCTGCCCCTTATGATATCGCTAGGCAGAATTGTAGTAGTATCAGCCTTCAAGAAGCCATTAAAATCGTAGGCTCTTTTCAATACTTAAATCCATAAATAAAAAGTATGAAATATAAGTTTAAGACTTTAATAATTAATTTAATAACTGCTCCTATAGTAGACTTTAGTGGAACTAGCCAGACTGTTATATTTCAGACGCCATTAAAGCAACTACAGGTTGCTGAGCCAACTGGCGCTCTTACACAATACGAAAAATCTGTAGGTGAAGCAGCTAAACTCACTCCGGCTCAAATTAAGCAGTTGCTGTCACTCGATAGAAACAACTCTAAAAACATGAGGGTAAAAATTATTGTACCAACTTATATTCCTTCTGGATTTCGAGTTAATAGTTTAGAAACAAGGGACGTTCCAGGATTTGGGCCAGATTATATAATAGCTTATCACAATCCAAATAACAATTCCTGTTTTTATATTCGGGGTGGTTTTGAAATGCCAATTGGTGACGAGCCTACAGAACTAAATACTATTAAAATTTATTCACCAGCTCTTGGTTCAGTACTTCTGCTTTCTACAGAATTTAATCGACTTAATCAAGAAAATTTTATAAGGTTTGAACCTTTACAAATTGTTAAAGGACAAAATTCTTATTCATTTGAGTCTCCATCTAATGTCGAGGAAGCAAGGTGTAACGCTGTTAGATATCCACTAGCTATTAAAATTGTAGAATCTCTTCAATATTTAAATTAGTAAATTTTCGATTCTATAGTAGACTTTAATAGTTTAGTCTTGTCTTCAAAATGAAAATTAAAGCATTCACAACCGGGCTAATAATTGGATTTTTGGTCGGATGTAGCGGAACTAATCAGGACACTACAGTTCAACCAGTACCAAAACAACAGGAATCTGAACCTACTAAAGTTACTGAATCGACAAAGACTCCAAGCAACTCAGAATTAAAGCAAACTGATGCTCCTGTTCTATCACGACAGGCTATAGCTGAAGCGGCGCTGCTTACCCGGGAGCAGGTAGAACAATTAGTATCGCATGACAAAAATAATGAGACTGGGATTAACTTCAAAGTAATTGTGCCAACCTATGTCCCCTCTGGATTTAAAATTGACAAGTTTGAGATAACTAAAGGGACGTTTGGGCCTGACTATAATCTAGAAGGCTATAACTATAAAATAAGCTATCGCAATTCAAATAATTTATGCTTTAGTATTTACTCCCAAGGACCCGGCGGGGGTGGCGATCCTGAAGGTTATGAAACTCTTACAGTATCCTCCCCAGCTCTCGGTAAAGTTGCTATTGAGTATACCAAATCCGATCAAATAGAAGAGGCTCAATATATAGTTGTTGAAATGGTTCGAGGGATTTTGAAAGGTAATCATATTTATAGTTTTGTCTCAACCAATAAAAAACATGAAAGCTGTAAGATAATTAGCCTTGAAGAAGCAGTCAAAATTGTTGAGTCTCTTCAATACCTAAATCCTTAAGTCGTTATTGTAAAATACTTACTTCTACCGAATATATAGAAAAATGAAATTCAAAGCGTTAATAACCGTATTTTTGATTGGACTGCTAGCGGGATGTAGCGGGACTAACCAGGACACTACAGTTACCTCTACATCAGAATCCCAACAAGCATCAAAGTCTAGAATAACTGAACCAAATGAATTTGATAGCCATACGAAAGCCGATCAAAATAATTTGAAAACACCAAAAAAAATTGGCAGGGCTGCTTTACTGAACGAGCAACAGATCGAACAGCTTCTTCAATTAGAGCCGAGTGATGAAGTTGTTCTTGAAGGAGGATACAAGAGTGATGCAGGTAAAGTGAAAGCTCTCGTACCTACTTATGTGCCTCCAGGTTTTTTGCTAGACTCTATGACTATTAGGAGACTTGATGACAAATCACCTGAATATAAGCTTGAGTATAAGAATAATTCTGGCAAGTGTTATCGCCTTTCCTCTATTACAGGAACTGGAGATGCTCCAATAGCAGCGGCTGATAAACAGATAAAGCACCCAATTCTAGGTGATATTGCTGTGGGATATACTACTTCAGACTTTTCTCGACAAGGAAATACTATTATCTCTTTTGTAGAGCCTTTTTTTAGAGCGTATAAAGGTAAATATACTGGCTATATATTTGATAGTGGTTATTCACCTAATAAAAACACTACTTGTGAAGCAGTATCAATGGAAGAATCAATAAAAATTATCAATTCAATTGTCGAGCTAGATCCATCCAAACCATTTGATCCTAAAAAATAAAAATGTATTACCCGCATTTCTCACAAAATTTGCGATCGCTAACCACAAAAGCCTTGCAGGATAAGGGTTTTAGCGTGCAAACGCCCAGTTTCCACATCCAACAGTGTGTGAATCGGTATCAATTCAAAATTATCAGGAATTAGAGGGGTAGGAAATCAAAAATTAACCGTAATTCTTTGATGATAATTAAATTATTTAATCATCAATTAGCAGGTGAATAAATCGGCTATAATAGGGGAGTAAAAAATCTAATTTTCCTCAGCTTATGACTCCCAATTTTCGAAAAAAAGCCAGTTCAGAATTTAATTTGGGAAAACTTAAAGGAAAAGAAATCATCGCTAATTTTTCGGGAGGGAGAATCACTTCAAATGCCGGAATTGTTTTAATAGCTGAATTAGATAAAAAATTAAAGATTAGCCAGCGATTTGCTGAATGTTTCCAAGATTATAGAAATTCGTCTTATATAGATTATTCAGTTGAGCAATTAGTCACCCAAAGAATTTATGGACTCGTATTAGGTTATGAAGATGTCAATGACCACGACAAATTACGTGATGATGCAGCTTTAGCTATCGCCTTACAAAAACTTGATAAATTAGAATCAAATCAACGAACTTTAGCCGGAAAAAGTACAATTAATCGACTAGAATATTGTCCTGAAACTATTCTCAATCAAGAAAATAGTCGTTATCATCGGATTGAACATGACCCCAAAAAGATAGAAAACCTTTTTGTTGACATCTTTTTACAGTCTTATCAAAAGCCTCCTTCTCAAATTATTTTGGACATGGATGTTACAGACGATCGAGTACATGGCAATCAGGAAGGAGCTTTTTTCAATACTTATTATCAAGGAGTTTGTTACGCTCCTTTATATATTTTTTGTGGACATCATTTATTAGTAGCCAAGCTCCGTCCATCTAATGTAGACCCAGCAGAAGGAGCATTAGAAGAATTACAAAGAGTGATTGAATTAATT
>DATGXQ010000314.1:0-1627 GCA_035298905.1 Nostocaceae cyanobacterium
TCCCCTCTCCGTGTCTCCCCTCTCCCCGCATCCCCTCATCTTGCCAATTTCCTCCTAACTCCTAACTCCTGAAAGATTAAGCATTTTTTCCCAATTAGTGAAGATAATATGACATTTTGGTTTCTCCTTTTACTGGGGTTAGCTACTTATCTAGTGATACAGCGTAGTGTTGCTAACATCACTCGCACACCAGTATGGGTGTTGTGGTTGGTATTAATGACACCAGCATTTGTATTGACTGGCTGGACACAAATTTATGGCTCAAAGCAAGCTCCACCTTCAATACTGATTTTTGTGGTGTTATTTATTTGTCTATTCTTATACTGGGTTTTGTTTACTTGGGGCAGACAAGTACCAACAGATTCACAGGCTCAACACCCAACCCAAGAACTACCAGTGGTTGACCGTCTTATGTCAGAACCAACACAGGTGCGTCCCATTAACCAATCCGAAGAAACTCAACTAAGAAACTGTTTTCCTTGGTCTGTATACTACATCCAAAATATTGAGTATCGACCACAAGCAGTAATTTGTCGAGGTCAGCTGCGAACTCAGGCTGGGGCTGCCTATCAGCACATTAAAGCTAATGTTGAAGCGCAATTTGGCGATCGCTTCTTACTCATCTTTCAAGAAGGCATCAACAGCAAACCTTTTTTTGTCTTAGTACCCAATACTCAAGCAGATAAACAAAATACCAGAGGTAATGAAGTTACAAGACCAGGACTAGCTCTGATATTGCTTCTGGCTACTTTGTTCAGCACTACTTTAGTGGGAGCTAGATTTGCTGGTGTGGAAATGTCTAAACTAGAATCTGACTTTACCCCCCTACTTGCAGGATTACCCTATGCTTTAGGGTTAATGACAATTTTAGGTATTCATGAACTAGGTCATTATTTAACTGCCAGATTCTATAAAATTCGTTCCACATTGCCTTATTTTATCCCCATGCCCTTTTTCTTAGGGACTTTTGGAGCATTTATTCAAATGCGGAGTCCTGTACCCCATCGTAAAGCTTTATTTGATGTCAGTATTGCCGGGCCGCTTGCTGGCTTTGTAGTTACCGTACCTATATTGCTTTGGGGTTTAGCCCATTCTCAGATAGTAGAAATAACAGATAAAACCGGATTATTAAATCCTAATGCCCTCAATCCCCATTATTCCATTTTGTTAGCTGTACTCTCAAAATTAGCTCTGGGCAGTGCGTTAACAGCCAAATCAGCTATTGACTTGCATCCTGTGGCGGTAGCTGGGTTGCTAGGTTTAATTGTTACTGCCTTAAATTTAATTCCCGTGGGACAATTAGATGGTGGACATATTGTACACGCTATGTTTGGACAACGTACTGCCGTTGTGATTGGACAAATTGCCCGTGTATGTTTACTGTTACTTTCCTTCATCCGTGAAGAATTTTTATTTTGGGCGATTATGTTATTATTCATCCCCTTAATTGATGAACCAGCCCTCAATGATGTCACAGAATTAGATAACAGTAGGGATTTTTTAGGCTTATTGACAATGGGGTTATTGTTGTTGATTGTTCTACCACTACCACAGGCGATCGCTCGTCTACTGCATATTTAGGGCTTGCTGAATAAGTTATTGGTGAGGGCAGGGAACAGGGAACAGG
>DATGXQ010000315.1:0-28921 GCA_035298905.1 Nostocaceae cyanobacterium
CAAGACGCATAGCGGCTTCCCGCAGGGAAGGCCACCTGCGTGGGTTTGAAAACCTTGATTTTTCATTAGTCCGCGTAGGCGGACTTGGCCTGTATAGCCACGAATTCTATTCGTTAGGGCTTAAGTTTACACCTATGGGCAATACCATGTCCCTACGGAAAATCAATGTTGTATCAAGTTTTGAAGTTTGCTAATTTTTCGGTGCTAATTTTTCGGTGATGGTGGTGCTTTTTGGGTGGGGAGTTGGTTGGGAAAGATTTTTTCTCGTAAGTCCAAAGCGTCGTTAGCTATTGATATCAGCGAACCAAATAATACTAGTAGGGTGACAGCTTCTACTATCCACATCCATAGGGGTTGTATTCTTACCCAGTTGGGAAGGGTGAGGGAGTCATGCACACCTAACTCTGTTAACCATGTGGTGACGGTTTGGGGGCGCTTGTCGGTGTCGAGTTCCATTGCGTGGAGAATGGCTTGGTTGACGCGATCGCTCACTTCTTGATTTAATTCTTTTGGTGGTATCAACCGCTTATTTTGGTCTTTTCTATCTATGGCGCTGGTTGGTTGTTCCCCCGTCAACAACATATATAATGTAGCGGCTAAAGAATAAATATCAGTCCATGCACCCCGTCGCGCTTGTTGTTTGGCAGAATTGGAATATAGCTCAGGTGGTGTAAAACCTTCTTCTCTGGGACTTCTGCTAGTTAAGGGGTGGTCAAAACCTCTAGCGGAATCAAAATCTATTAATACCGCTTCTGTTTTCCCGTGTCGAATAATTATATTTGCTGGTTTGATATCTCGGTGTAAAAAACCCTGTTGATGAACAACTGTTACAGCTTGACCAATTTGTTGAATATATTTTAATGCTTCTTTCTTTGGTAATCCTCTCTCCACCAGCTGATCCAGAGTTACACCGCGTACATATTCCATGACCATGCACAGCGATGAACCCTGTGTAAAGTTCTCTAAAACCCGGACGATGTGGGGATGTTGGCACTTTTCTAGTTTACGCGATTCATCAGCAAAACCGGACTGGAGGCGATCGCATTCCTGATCACTCAACTGTTGCAACAAATCAGGATTTAAAGTTTTAATTACCACATCCTGACCCTGGCTTTCAGCTAAATAAGTAATCGCAAAACGTCCCCGTCCCAACTCTTTTTTAATTGTGTACTTCCCGTTTTGTAACTTTTCTCCTGGTTGCCATGTCATTGATTTAACGTCATAAAAACCCGCATTCATTGTGACATAGAAAACAGGTGATTGGGAGAGAAAATTACTCCCTCATTTCCCTCATCCCCCTCATCTTCCTCCTCTCTGCGTCCCTCTGCGTTTACCTCCGTGTTCCTCTGTGTTTAAAAAACTCCTCCTAAATAAAGTTATCAGCTAACAGAAAAACTTGTTATTTTGTGAGCAAAATAATTTTGTTTAAGCCTTCCTTGGGTGTTATCTGCCAAAATCATTACACCGAGGAAATCTATGCGCGATCGCTCGTATAATAAAAAGCTGCGAATCTCTGTAATCAATGCTCTTAGGCTCACCATTCTCACAGCATTTTACAGTTTATTAGTAACTTCCGGTTTTTATATTGGCTCTGTACTTATCTCTTATTTAACTACCAATTTAGAAAATAATCATCCAACATCAATTCCTTGGATCAAAGAAAAAAATCTATGTGAAAAAACTGGTAGAACTTGGCAGAACAATAAATGCTGGGATCATGAACATAACCCCTCGTTTTAAGTATGAGTGTCAGGATTCAGAATTCAGAATACAGAATCCAGAATACAGAATGATGATTTTCTCCAGATATCACTGCTATCTATTGCTTGTATGATAGCCATTCTGACTCCTGACTTCTGACTTCTGACTCCTGAATTCTGCTGTATCTCTACCTACTTTTTAAATCTTTTGACCAACGGTTCAAAATCCGTATCTCCTTTTTTACCAAAATTACTTTGATAGTAATTGGTGATTTCTTCCCTATCTGCATCTACAAATTGCTGATAATTACCAACAGGTTTAGACATCACTGCTTTGTCAACAGTAGAACTCACCCCCAAATCAGAAAACACAACTTTATTGTCCACACTAGAAGCGAAACCTGAGCTATAAGTTACTAATGTGCTGCTAGTAGTTGTAGATGCAGTGAGACTAACTGATAAGGTACTGTTAGAATTAACTGCTGTGTTGATAATTATCTGCCGTACCTGAGCATCAGTTAAGCCGGGTTTAGCACTGAGCATTAAGGCCACTACCCCAGCTACATGAGGAGTAGCCATAGACGTACCACTTTTATTACCATAACTACTATTGGGTAGTGTCGAATAAATATTTACTCCTGGTGCTGTTACATAAGCTAATGGAGTAGAACCAGCCTTGTTAGAGAAGCTTGCCAAAGTGTTAGATTTATCAACTGCTCCTACTGCTAGTCCCCAATTATCAGCATAGCGAGCGGGGTAGCTGGGTGATGAGTTACTGTTATTACCCGCAGCCATTACCACAATTGCACCTTTGCTACTAGCATATTGAACAGCTGCTTTCAAGTCACTATCTTCATAATTACCACCGAAGCTCAGGTTGAGGACTTTAGCTCCATTGTTTACAGCATAATAAATCCCATTAACGATCGCACTATAACTACCAGAACCAGAATCGTCTAGCACTTTCACAGGCATAATCTTGGCATTATAAGCAATACCAGTGACACCAAAGTTATTTTTTACCCCGGCAATAGTCCCAGATGTATGAGTCCCATGCCCATATACATCTAAGGTATTGTTGTTACTGTTGATAAAGTTCCAGCCGTAAACATCATCAACAAAACCATTACCATCATCATCCTTGCCATTACCAGCAATTTCCTTGGTATTGAGCCAAATGTTATCTTTCAAATCTGGGTGATTGTAATCAACGCCTGTATCCAAAACAGCTACAATCACACCCTGACCAGTATATCCTTTTGCCCAAACCTCTGGAGCTTTTACCAAGTCCGCTCCCCAATTATTACCCCCAAGGTTAAGCACATCAGCAAAGGTACTTTGACCGAGAGTGTTAGCTACTGCTGCGGCAGCATTAATCAAACCATAGCCAATATTTGAATTAAAGTTGTTTGTGGTCAGAGTAATAGCTTTAGCCACAACATTATTATTTTCATTGCTTTCCGCAACTTGCTTAAGGCTATCACCCACATACAATAAATAATATGTTCCACTGGTTAAACCATTGCTCAGGGTGACAGATACCGACTGGTTTACCGATGCACCAGCCCCTAAACTGCTGACTGTCTTAGAACTCAAAAAGCTATCATCTGTACTCCAAAGGTTATCTTTAGATAGGTAAAAATCTACATAATGCCAACCTGCACTGCTACCACCAATATTTTTCTCTGTGTAACTCAGTTGGATGGTCGTACCTATCGTTGCTATGGTCAGTGCAACTACATTTTCAATTACTAAGTCTGGAAAAGCTGAGGTAATATTAATCGCCTTAGCCGCAACATTATTATTTTCATTGCTTTCCGTAACTTGCTTGAGGCTATCACCCACATACAACAAATAATATGTTCCACTGGTTAAACCATTGCTCAGGGTGACAGATACCGACTGGTTTACCGATGCACCAGCCCCTAAACTGCTGACTGAGTTAAAACTCAAAAGGCTGTCATCTGTACTCCAGACGTTATCTTTAGATAGGTAAAAATCTACATAATGCCAACCTGCACTACTACCACCAATATTTTTCTCTGTGTAGCTGATTTGGATAGTGCTACCTGCTGCGGCTATTGTCGGTGCAACTGCATTTTCAATTACTAAGTCTGGTAAGGAAGTGGTAGTACTTAGAGCCTTAACCACAAGATGATCATTTTCCGTTTCAGTCGTACTGGTAATTAAAGAGCTACGGTGATTAATTAAGCTGAAATTACTACCGTCGGCCAGATTCAAATCTGAAGAGTTGGAATGACCCAAAATGTTAAGCAGTGATTTTTCTGGAGTAGTAGTAAGAGGGTTATAACTAGACAAAATATTGTGATTTGTATGGTAAATCATAAGTTGCCACCTGGTAAAAAACTAATAAATAAATCAAATAAAAACTATTGATTTATCTAATTTATTCGTCTACAGCAAATTGCAAGTAAATAAAGTACGGATGTTAGTAAAACTCTTGTGGTGTGGGCATCTTACCCGCCCTTGTGTACCTCAAAATCATTAAATCTGCTGTAAATATTTGTTTATAAATAGGCTATCTGCCCCATTAAAAAATCCTGTGATGTTTTAACATGTATGCTGAATTTCTGCTGAATATTTTGATAACTAATTTGATGAGAAACAGCGTCTTGTTTATTTAGTAAAAACAATTACCATACGTAATCTTATGCCTATTTTATGCACCTGAAAACCTGAATTTGCAAGTTATTTGATAAAGATTGTGTTAGATATTGAACAATAATTTAGTTCTTATATGTGTTGTTTTTGTATAAACAAAGACTGTTAGTAAATCTAAGGTAACAATCACTAACTTGATGATTAAAAAAATATCTCTGTTATTTCTTGTAGATGAAAAAAAGGCTTTAAAAAACCAAAACCCCCGACTCATCAAAGAAGTTAGGGTTCTGTATCTGAGAGAATTTCACAAGTTCAATATAAATACTATTTGTGATTTTTCTTAAATAGAAAATAGCTGAATAATAATCAGCATAAGAGCTTTTTTCAGTACGTCAGTAAATACATTGAGAATTTATTTAAAAAAAATTTAAATTTTTTTTCACCTGTCCGCATATTCCACAAAAAGTATTTTTGCACAGCATGAAAAGAGAGAAAAGGAAAAATAAAATCCTTTACCTCTTCCCTTTGCTGAATATTTGCAAGCGTTCTAATTGATACAGCAGGGAACAGGGAACAGGGAACAGGGAACAGAAAAATTTTAGATTTTAGATTTTGGATTGAATAGAATTATGAGTCAGAAGCATTTTAGAGCCTATATTTTGGCTTAAACAATCTAAAATCCACAATCCCAAATCCAAAATTGAAGCACCTCATTTACCTGAAATATGCTGTATCTAAATGTTTGCTTGCTGTCTTTGATATAACGACCAATACAAGCCTTTTTGCTGTAATAAATCGGCGTGTTTCCCCCTCTCAGCAATTACCCCCTGTTCTAATACCACGATTAAATCTGCTCTTTTTAAAGGTGCGAAACGGTGAGCAATTAAAAACACGGTGCGGTTAGCAGACACCTTTTGCAAATTTTGTAAAACCTGTTGTTCAGTTTCACTATCTAAAGCACTAGTAGCTTCATCTAAAATCAGAATAGGAGCAGAAGAAAGGAACAATCTCGCTAATGCTATTCTTTGTCTTTGTCCACCTGATAAAGCTGTCCCTCTTTCTCCGACATTAGTCTCATAACCATAGGGTAATTGACTGATAAAATCATCAGCAACAGCTAATCGAGCAGCTTCTACTACTTGTTCTGCGGTAATATCAGGATTTCCCAAGGTGATATTTTCCAAGATAGAACCATTAAATAAAAAGTCTTCTTGGAGAACTACACCGATTTGTTGTCTTAAGGATGCTAAATCTGCGCTTTTGATATCAAAGCCGTCAATTAAAATCCGTCCTGATTCGATTTGATAAAGGCGTTGTAAAAGTTTCGATAATGTGCTTTTACCAGAACCACTCCGCCCCACAATGCCGACAAATTGCCCTGGCTCTACATGAAAGGAAATACCTTTTAATACTGGTTCAGTATTAGGACGATAGCGGAAAAAGACTTGCTCAAAACTTACCTGTCCTTTCAGGGTGGGTAAAACTAAACCTGTGCCTGATTCTGCTTCTGGGGCTGCATTTAAAATATCGCCAATTCTATCTACAGACAACAGGACTTGTTGTAAGTTTTGCCATAATTGGACTAGCCGTAATAGTGGCCCGGTAACTCGACCTGATAACATTTGAAAGGCGACTAATTGACCAACTGTAAATTTATGGTCAATCACTAATTTTGCTCCAAACCAGAGAATTAATAAAGTAGAAAAGTTGGTGAGGAAGTCGCCAATATTACTGCTAATATTAGAAGTGGTGGAAGCCTTAAAACCTGTACGAATAAATCTCGCAAATAAGCCTTCCCAACGTTCCCTAATTACTGGTTCTGCGGCATGGGCTTTGACAGAGTGAATACCTGTGACTGTTTCTACTAAAAATGATTGACTGTCAGCGTTGCGGTTAAAGGTTTCATTGAGCCAATTGCGTAAAATTGGTGTGGCAATTAATGTTAAAGTGGCAAATAAAGGTAATACCGCTAAAGCCACAAAAGTTAGGGGTATGTTGTAATAAAACATTAATGCCAGGTACACCACAGCAAAGACGCTATCGAGAATGACTGTTAAAGCTGTACCTGTTAAAAATTGGCGAATTTGTTCTAGTTCTTGTACCCGTGCGACTGTATCCCCTACCCGTCGAGATTCAAAATAGGCTAGGGGTAAACGCATTAAATGGCGGAAAAGTTGGGCTGATAAACTTAAATCTAAACGTCTGGCTGTATGGGTAAAGATAAATAGCCGCAGAATACCCAAGATAGATTCAAAGATAGCAACAAACAATAGAGCGATCGCCATAACATCCAATGTCGGCAAACTCTCTTGCACCATCACTTTATCAATAATTACTTGGGTAATTAGTGGTGTAGTTAACCCCAACAGTTGCAAGGTAAAGGAAGCTAATAACACTTCCCCCAATAACCCGCGATACTTCCAAACTGCGGGGATAAACCAAGAAAGGTTAAATTTTTCTTGCTTAGAAACTAATTCTGCTTGCCAGAGTAAGCCATCCCAACCTGTCTCTAAGACTGATTTGGGGATAGATTCGCAAGTATAATCAGGGTTTAAGGGATTAGCAATAATGACGCGATCGCCCTTCAACCCATACACTACCACCCAACTCTGTCCATTGTCACCTTTCCACAGCAATAAAGCCGGAAAAGATAACTGTTTTAATTCTGAATAACTTACCTCTAACCGCCGCAAAATAAACCCTAATTTTTCTGCCGCAGCTACCACATCTTGAGGTTTTTGTCCCCGCAGTTGACGTTGTACCCATTCCAGTTGCACAGGATTTTCTAAAAACTGTGCCACCATTGTTAAACAAGCCGCCGCAGTATTACCACTCCCCACAAAGGGATAATTAAAACTAACAGTTGGGGCAGGAATTGTGGGAATGGGTGGGCTAATTTCTTTGGCAATTGGTGGAGAGTTAACAGTAAAACTCTCTGGCTGTTCTTGTGTAGTTCTGGCTAACCAAAACTGCTCAATTTCTGCATGAGCAAATTCAGCCCAAATTGCTGAACTCCAGCTAATTACTACTACTTCCTTACTAGCAGCCACCGCTTTACATTCAGCATAAAACTTTTGACAATCCCCAAACCAATCCCCTGTTGTTAGGGTTGCTAAAGGTTTACTTGCTCCCTCTTCCCGTAAGCGGACTTTACCTGCCACAATTAAAAATTGATAGCCTCCTGTATCCTTAGCCCAAATTTTCTCCCCCAGTTTAAATTGACGAACTTCTGACTGATTTTTTAACTGTGTTTGTTGTTCAGAATTTAGCCAGCATAAGGGCGGTTCATGCCAAGGAATAGCGGCCAGAGCATCTATTTGTAATTGATTATCCAGTGGTTTTAGCTCACTTGTAATTTGACTGTCAGCTTTTGAATTTTCTCTGCTAGCCATTTTTCAAACAACTCATTTTGTAGTGTTTGTTTTAGTTGAGTATCTTCTAAAGACGCTGGCAGAAAGTGTTCTAATCGAAACAAACCATAACGTCCTTCTAATTCAATTGGTCCGATTAACTGACCAGGTTTTGCAGCATCTACAGCAGCTCTTAAAGTATCTGGTAAAGTCCCCCGACTCACTGGCCCCATCATGCCATTAAAAAATCGTTCATCTGCCAAAGAATACTCTTTAGCTAACTGTTCAAAACTACTTCCTTCTTCAATTTGTGTTTGTAGTTCTTCAGCTAATTCCCGATGCTCAACTAAAATCCGCGAGAGAACAACTCGGTCTAAATAAATCTTTCGTTCAATAAAGTATTCCGACAGTTTATCTTCTGTCACCAATGTTTTTAGTTTTTCTAATTTAAAGCTAAAGTTTACTGCTGCATGAAAGCCAGCATAATCATTACCATTGCTTTTCAGCCATTCTTGGAACTTTTGTGGATCAGTAAGTTGATTTCTTAAGCGAAAATCAATGATTGCCTGTTCTGTGACTGCGGTGCTAATTTCTAAATCTGTTCTGGTTTGAATTTCTTGCTCAATGGTGTACTGACGTAACACATCAGCAATTATTTGTCCAAATTTACCAGTAGCTTGTAAATACTTGATAAATTGAGAAATAGAAAGTTCCTGGTCATCGATTGTAAGAAATGGTGTATCTGCCATGAATCAAATCAGGGTAAATAAATGAACAAAGACAGCTAGAATTTAGCTTGATTAATCACTAAGAGATTAGGAAGAATCCAGAAGTCAGGAGTCAGGAGTCAGAATTCAGAATTCAGGAGTCAGGAGTCAGAATTCAGAATCCAGAAGTCAGGAGTCAGAATTCAGAATCCAGAAGTCAGGAGTCAGGAGTCAGAATTCAGAATCCAGAAGTCAGGAGTCAGAAGAATTTTATACTTTAGATTTCAGATTGAACTATCTAAAATAAACAATTCTAAATCCAAAATTGACGTGTTAGAAACCAGAATAGTTATCAAACAAGGAATCGATAGTAGTGATATTTAGAGAACATCATCCAGCTTGACTCCTCAAGTTTCTTTCATCCTGAATCCTGAATTCTGAATCCTGAATTCTGAATCCTGAATTCTGAATCCTGAATCCTGAATTCTGACTCCTGACTCCTGACTCCTGAATTCTGACTCCTGACCTCTTGAATAATAAAGATAACATCAGGAAAATACTGTCCAAGATAATAAAGATATGGGAAAATAGATAATTAATTAAGTAGTTTTACCATAGTAAAAAACTAGTCAATAAGATATCTTTTCATCTTTGCTTAATATTTTCCGGTGTTCATGATATCAACAGTTCGGGAATTTTTACTGTAGTTAGTTTAGCATTCCCTAAAATTTTTAGTAACTAAATAAACATTTTTTTGAGTAAATAAATTAAGAGATGATGCTGTTCCAGATAGAATAGATGATGATAGCAGCGATCGCGCCAATTAATGTATTAAAAATATTGACCACTTCATTAGTCAGCCAAGAGTATTTAGATTGCCAAGTTGCTCCAATCACACTTTCTAAGTTTGTAGCGATAAAAGCGGCTAGGATACACCAAATAATTCCTAAACCATCGATTAAACCCACACCCCAACCAAGAAGGGCGATCGCTACTGATGCTACCACACCCGCTAAAGTTCCCTCTAAACTCACCGCTCCTTCTGTCCCTCTAGCAACTGGTTGTAAGGTAGTAATTAAAAAAGTCCGCTTACCGTAAGCTTTCCCCACTTCACTAGCAGTAGTATCAGATAATTTTGTACTAAAACTAGCCACATAACCCAATAACAACAAAGGCTTAATCCCAGATATTAGCACTCCCCCATCAACTAAACCCACACCCAAAGCACACAAAGCTGCTACCAAAGCCGAACCCCAGACATTCTCTGGACCCCTTGCACCAGAACGCTTTTCGGCTATTCCTTCCGCTTCCTTTTCAGCCATACCAATACGTGTGACACCAGAACCAACTAAAAAATAAAACATTACCACTAAGTAACCCTGCCAACCCAGAGTTCCCCAGATGATAATACCCAACAGCCAGGCATGGAACAAACCACTAGGAGTAAGCAGTTTTTTGGGAATAATTATAGCGATCGCTGACAAAAAGGAATTTAATGCTACACCCACCCACCAAGGGTTGAGAGATTCAAAAAATAACATAGGCGCTCAACAGTAGTTTTGCCAGAATATTAACAGAAAACTTGCCTAAGCAGCTTTAACCTCTTCACGACTACACCACGAACCACCCAAAACCCAGCAGCAGCAATCATAGTATAAGTAGTTTTCATCCGCGTCTATCCGCGTCTATCTGCGTCCATCTGCGGTAAATCACGAAATTCTCCCTACTTTTGTCAGAAGCCTGTGAGAAGCCTAATATAAGTAATTTTTAATAAAATCTGTGTGTAGACAAGCTGTAACTGTGGCTGAATTGAGATATTGTTACCAGTCCTATTATGAAGCCAACAATATTTCATCTGGCCTTTCCTGTCAATGACCTTGCTCAAACCAAAACCTATTATGTAGAAGGCTTGGGCTGTATTCCCGGACGAGAAAGCCCCCACGCTTTAATTCTCAATCTTTATGGTCATCAACTGGTAGCCCACACTACTAAAGAACCGCTCGTCCCCCAACGGGGGATTTATCCTCGACATTTTGGGCTAGTTTTTACTGCTGAACAAGATTGGCAAGAACTACTAGAAAGAGCGCAAAATAAACATCTAGTTTTTCGTGAACAGCCTAAAAGCCGCTTCGTTGGCTCTCCACTGGAGCATTCTACTTTCTTTTTAGAAGATCCTTTTTATAACTTGATGGAATTCAAGTATTATCGCTATCCAGAGGCGATTTTTGGGAGTAATGAATATCAGATGATTGGCGATCGCACTTAATCAAACAGGCATCAAACAGGCTCTTGCAAAGCTTGTACCACCACTTCTAAAACTCTGGCATCCCTTAACATCCACGGATGGAGTGCTACCGGTATGGTGATTTCCTTCCCTACAGGTAGTTGTGAACTCTGTGCGGGAATAATCATCAAATCATAAGGTGTCCATATTGATGTAAAGTTTAGCTGCTTTAACATCTGTACATCACCGTTTAAATCTTGTAGAAACGGGCTATTGGGACGCATTTGCATACAACCAGCTAACCAAGAACCATAAGCCACTACTGTTCCTTGATGGGGTGAAGAAATAGTAATAAATCGCTTTACTCGCTCTATTCCTCCCAATCTTTGCACATAGTAGCGGCTGACCAATCCTCCCATGCTAAAGCCGACTAAATCCAATGGTTGCCCTGGTGCAAAATTAGCAGCTATATAGTTAGCAACTTGCCGTGCCAACTGATCCAAAACCCCTGCACCGTTTTTGGGTAATAAGTCTAAGGTATGAACAGACCAACCCCGTTGTCTCAGATGCAACGCCATTTTATTAAAAACTGCTCCTGTATCATTAATCCCATGTACCAAAACAACAGGATGAAGCTTTTGCGTATTCATAGCCACAATTTAGCTTTAAATCTGTAGAAAATCTAACTGAGATTCATGGTGACGACCATAAAGACTATGACACTTTGTTAAGATTTCCTGTTATTATTAATTTTTATTAAGTATACTCTCAGAATCTTGCCCACAACTACACTAAAATTTAATAATTAAGTCTCGATACCTATAGATTGGCAGTGTCGGCAAAAAACTGAGAATTGTGTTTCTATAGTTTCAATGTAATATTGCTGAAGTAGAAACCCTTCCGGGTTATCGTCAGAGCCAAGTAGAGCAACAATCCGTAATATTTTGCCGTAGTATTTAATAATTACGGTTAAATTTCCATATTAAAGGCAGGAGAAATAGTCATGTTTGGGTTTATCAAAAAATTAATTGCTGGAATTATCGGTTTTATTACTGGTCTGTTACCAGGTAAAGGCAAAAAAAGCGGTGGTTACTATTTAGAACTCAAAGAAGAAGAACCTACAACCAAACCAGCCCCCACAGCAAGTAATGGTGCGAAACCAGCACCCGTGGCAGCCGCACCTGTAGCAGCTAAATCCAAACCCGCACCAGAACCTAAAAAAGCTGCTAAAGCTGAACCAAAACCCGCACCAAAACCAGTACCTGCTGAAACTAGCTTTGCATCTAAGTATCTCATTCCTTCCGCAGCTTCCAATGGTCGCAGACGGCCTGGTGCAAATATGAACGGCTTCCTAGATATGGCCAAAGAAGTGAAAATAGCACCCAAAGAAGTAAAGACATCTGGTTAATTTAATCAGGCAGGGGGACAGAAGAGACGCGGAGAGGGGAGACACGGAGAGGGGAGAGGGCATAGGTGTAAACTTAAGCCCTAACGAATAGAATTCGTGGCTATACAGGCCAAGTCCGCCTAAGCGGACTAATGAAAAATCAAGGTTTTGAAACCCACGCAGGTGGTCTTCCCTGCGGGAAGCCGCTACGCGTCTTGCTTGTGTAGACGCGGTTTCTAACCGCCCATTCTTCGTTAAGTTGACACTAATGGGGAGAGGGAAGAACCTTCTTTGTCTTTTTTTCTCCGCGTCCCGTGTACCCTTTCACAGCGTCAGCGTGTCTTTTTTCTCCACGTCTCCGCGTCCCCGTGTCCCCGCGTCTCCGCGTCTTCCTGACCCCCTGCCCAATCATCAATCGCTTTTAGTCAAAATACAGCCACTATAAAGATGAAAAGCTGCGTCCCAGTGAGTCTTTTCTTGGCGCAAGATGGGGATTTGGGCAGAAATTTGTGCTAATAGGTCTGTTTGGTCTAATACTGTTTCTGCAAAGGGTGGAAAATCCGACCATACTTTTGCTTGGGGGATTTTCGCTTTAATCCATTCTATGAGGCGATTCCAGTTGATTCTAACTGTATTTTGACTGGCATTAGCGACAATTTCTAAACCTTGTTGGAACTGGTAGCCATTGTCATAGAGACGCAAAATACTATGTCTGGCTGGTAAATGTAGATCCCAAAAGTGTGCATAGTCCTGGGTTTGCGTTTTCCGTTGGAGTTTGCGACGAGCGTTAATATCTACAACCTTTTCAAATATGGGTAATAACCCCTCAACTCTGGCGCTGACTTCTGACCAGTTAAAAGTGAGATGACCAACTTGATTATCTTCATTGGCACAGATAACCGTGGCTTGGGGATGAGATTGGGAAAAATATTTGACTTGAAAGACTTGGATTCTTTGAATTTGAGGAACTCTCACGCAAAAGCAGGGAATACCAGCCTGTTGTAGTTGTGTAGCATAAAATTGGAGTTCACCTACTGCCCCGGTTCGGTGCAATCTCCAGCCCCGACTAGGCATAATCAGTCTGGCTGTGTAGGCATCTAGCTGCATAATTTGGGCAAATTGTTTGGCAGCTGTGGCTTTAATTTCGTTACTCATGGGTTCTAGAATTAAAGCTCCCAACTCGCCGTTAATGGGTTCTGCCGTAGCTTGCGCGATCGCTCTTTGTTTTTCTTCTTGCTTAATCTCTTCTAGTCTTTTTAAACCCTGCCGTGTTTGGATCAGAATTTTGGGATGAGTAGTTAAAAGTAACAGTTGCCGATAAATTTTTTCCGCTTCCAGCCGTTTGTTAGAAACTTCATACAGTCTTCCTAAATAAAATTGCACCCAAGGATTATCAGGCGATTCTTTAAGTAGTTGCTGGATTAATTTGGCTGCGGTTTGATAGTCTTTTTTTTCAAATGCGGCAACAACTTGCTCAAGCATAAAGGAGGCAGGGGGCTTTAGGAGCTTCAGGTGCAGAGGGGAAGAAAATTAAAGGTTAACATTGTATTTATTGGAACAGCAAGATGCTGATGAAAATCTTAATCAATAAAGCAAATGCCAAGTACTAAGGAATAATATCAATTCAAAATTCAAAATAGCCTTCGGCAAGGCTTCGCCAACAAAATTCAAAACTCAGAAAGCCAGGTGTGACAAGGGTTTCTCATTTTGGATCTGTTGCTAAATTTCTGAGAATTGGTAGAGCTATTGGTATTTTATTATACTAAAATAATAGATTTAGCAACAGAGAAAAAGACAGAAACCTTTTTACATCTTTTTTTTTAATTTTTAATTTTTAATTTTTAATTTTTAATTTTTAATTTTTAATTTTTAATTTTTAATTGCTCTAAGGTAGCAGCTGCTAAAGATAATGCGACTATTGGGGCTGTGACCGCTCGTAAAATACGCCGTCCCAAGGATATAGGTTGAAATCCACAATCACAAGCTGTCTGTATTTCTTTTTCCGTCCATCCCCCTTCTGGCCCAATGGCGATCGTCATTTCACCAGATAGCTGATTGATTACTCTTTGAAAATGGGGATAATCTCCCCTAGCTTCACATAAAAACCGATGCCTAGCATGACACTCGTTAACAGCAGTGCTAAAAGCTACAGGTTCTAAAATTGTGGGAACAAAAGCGCGTTCTGACTGTTCAGATGCTTCTGTGGCAATTCTCCGCCAGCGTTCCAGCTTTTGAGGACTGGGATTTAGTAAGGTGCGATCGCTCAACACCGGGGCAATACAAGCGACACCTAATTCAGTACAGCTTCTAACCACTTCATCAAAACTGTTACCTTTAGGTAAGGCTATCATCAGAGTAATTGCCACAGGTAACTCTGTGTATACTTCTAGCGGTTCTAAAATTTGTGCGGCTGCTTCTGTTAACTGCGCTAACCACCATTTTCCCAAGCCATCCATAGCAATAAAGCGATCGCCATCCCGTAACCGTAACACGCGCATTAAGTAATGTTGTTGTTGGGGTGTAAGTAAAAGCTGATCATGTTGTAACTGAGAGGGAGTAATAGCTATTCTTTGTAATTGAGGCACAAATAACACCCAGTAAATTAAAGTTACAGTAAAAAAAATTAGCTACTTTATAAAAATTAAGTGTATTTACTACTTCAGTACTGACTATTTCTGGAAATGAAAATAACCTAGTAATATCACAGTTTTTTCTAGGACTACAAAGTGAGTTTTATGTCTTTACCAACATTCGTCAAGAACTTGTCAATAGCTACTTTAGGGGCAGCAACTATTACTGTAGCATCTGTTAATCAGGCTTCAGCTTCTCCTTTAGTTAATGGAGATTTTGAAACTGGGGATTTAACTGGCTGGACAACTTTTACTACGTCGAATGGAACATTAGGTGAAGGCTATCCACAAGTAGTTCCGTTCGATACAGATAATAATGGTACTCTCAGCAACAGCGCGAAGTTTCGTGTAGGCGAAGGGTTTTATACTGGTATACATGAAGGGGGCGGCATTTTTCAAAATGTGCTACTCTCGGCTGGGAATTTGAATATTTCCGCTAACATAGCAGCTTTGGGTGGCCGATTTGATAACGCCAGTGGTGGTAAAGTTCAGCTACTATTTGACAATGTAGTTTTAGACAGTCATGACTTTAGTAATATCAGTGCTGGACAAGCGGAATACAGTTTTCTTAGCAGCATTAATAATGTCACAGCAGGACTACACGAAATTCGCTTCTTATTTACACGTCCTTTCGTGCAAAATTCTATTACACCCACTCAATATATAGATAATATTGTGCTTTCTGGAACTGCAACCCAGGCTGTCCCCGAACCTACTTCTATGTTAGGGTTGCTGGCTGTGGGGTCACTGAGTGCATTTTCATTGATTAAGCGTAAGCAGCAACAAAGTTAGACCTTAATTACACTTTGATTACAACTGTTTTTTGGATAGGCAAATAAATTTATATGAGGAAAGGAAAAATTTTCATCTTTCACTTTCCTCTTTGATTTTTGCCAGTCTTTATAGACTTTGGAAGTATTTTTCTAAAGCCTCATTGACTAGTTCTGTCATGGGACGACCTTGACTTTGTGCTGTCTCTTTGACCTTAAAGTAGATTTCATCTCGCAGACTGACACGACGACGGGATTTAATAATTTCCTGGCTACTTTCAGGTATGTAGTTAGCAGCAAACTCACGGATAGCTTCAAAGCCGATGCGATCGCAAAAATCGCCAAAGCCTTCTTTTGATTGACGCGATTTTTTAAAGAAGACAAAAATCGGTTCTAAAAAGCTTTCGATGTCGTTATGGTGCAATTTTTCAATGTAAGGTTGGGCTAATCTGGTCTGATTTGCTGAACCACCAAGCCAAACTTGATAGCTTTCTGGCGCACTTCCGACAAAACCCAATTCTGCCATATAAGGACGAGCGCAGCCGTTAGGACAACCAGTCATTCTCACCACAAACTGCTCGTCTTTTAAGCCTACCTTATCTAATACAGCATGAATCCGCTCTAAAATACCGGGAATCGCTCTTTCTGATTCAGTAATAGCTAAACCACAGGTGGGTAAAGCCGGACAAGCCATAGCTAACCGAGTTAAGCTGTCGATTTTGTTGGGATCAGCTACAACCCCATGTTTGTCGAGAATATCTTGAATAGCCTGCTTATTTTCTGGTGCAATATCGTAAATAATCAGATTTTGGTGGGGAGTGAGGCGGATAGGTAATTGATATTGTTCAATAATTGCCCGTAAGGCGGTTTTTAGTTGAAAATCACCTTCATCTTTAACCCGGCCATTATCAATGGAAATGCCTAAAAATAGCTTACCGTCTCCTTGGTCATGCCAGCCTAAAAAGTCTTGGTATTTAAACTCTGGTAAAGGTCGAAAGGGTTCTACAGGTTTACCAAAATACTCTTCTACTTGCTGGCGGAACTTTTCTACACCCCAATCGTGAATTAGGTATTTTAACCTAGCATGACGACGGTCTGTGCGATCGCCATAATCTCTTTGTGTAGCGACAACAGCTTTCACCAAATCATAAACATCTGCTTTATCCACATAGCAAATCGGATCTGCTAATCTAGCAAAAGTTTCTTCTTTATTATGGGTTCTGCCTAAGCCACCACCCGCGAATACATTAAAGCCTGTTAACTCACCCGCTTCATTGGTAATCACTACCAAAGTCAAATCCTGAGAATACAAATCCACAGAATTATCACCAGGAACCGTCACACAAGCTTTAAACTTGCGGGGCATGTAATGAGTACCATAAATGGGTTCTTCAGTCCCATGAATAATTGTGCCATTGCCATTGCGCTGACGTGCTGCTTTCACATCTGGGTGTTCTTCTGCACTAATAGCCATTTCCCCATCTAACCAGATTTCATAGTAAGCACCGGTTTGGGGAGAGAGTAAATCAGCGACATGTTGGGCATATTCCCAAGCATAATTATATTCTGGGCGATTTTTCCAAGGTACAGGAGGAGCCATCACATTGCGGTTGATATCTCCACAAGCACCTAAAGTAGAACCTAAATTTTTGACAATAGTAGCGATCGCACTTTTCAGATTTTTCTTTAAAATCCCATGCAACTGAAACCCTTGTCTAGTCGTAGCTCTGAGAGTATGATTGCCATATTCATCTGCTAATTTGTCTAGAGCTAGATATAACTGCGGTGGTACAAATCCACCAGGATTTTTTGTCCGCAGCATAAATTGATAATCTTTTTCCTGACCCTTCACACGATTATCACGGTTATCCTGTTGATAAGAGCCGTGAAACTTGAGGATTTGTACCGCCTCTTCACTAAAATGGGTTGTATCCTCTAGTATTTGGGTAGCTACAGGTTCACGTAAAAAATTACTACTTTCTTTGAGGCCTTCAACTTTGGATGGCTTACGATTGGTCAGGGGGGAAGGAGCAGAGTTAACCATTACAGTAAATACGTTTCTCAATAAAGCGTCAGTTACAGCCAGAGTAGGAAACTATTATCACATCTCCAGCTTCCAGAACTCCGAAAATCCGGTCGGAAATATGCAGAAATACATTAAATTATAACACGGTAAAAAGCCGGCTTTATCAGTGACTTAACACTTAACAAAACCAGCAATTTTGTAGACAGGCGTAATCAAATACAAAATATTTAAAAAATTATACTGTTGACACAGGAAACTAAATTTGCTTTTTGCCAACAAAAGACTTCTAGCTTGATTGCTACCTTTCTACTGTGTGTATTCTACCAGTATCAACCTGCAATTTTTCTCCCCCCAAGGTTGAACTGATGGGCTAAATTTGGCTACTACTTAAAGCTATAGCCAAGACCAGCATTAATGCTTACAGCCGAAGCAGGACTATTTTCATAAGCTCTCAGCCCGACTTTAGCATTGGTATAAACCATAATATTCTTCGCAACTTCTGATTCTACACCTGCACCAACTACTACTGAATCTCTATTTCCCAAGGGAGTAGCAGCGCCTTCTTTTTCCACAAAAGAATAGCCACCTGTAATATAGGCGTTAGTTTTATTAGCAAGAGGAACATCTAAAGACAATTCAGGAATAATTGCGCTAGTTTGATCACTCCAGAGGACATTTCCCCGTACAGATACAGGTGCTGAACCTAATTTTACCCGCGCTGTGATATTACCGCCAAAAGTAGGAGCATCATTTTTTTGTCCTCCTTCGGTGACACCAGCAGCGATACCAGCACCAACATAACTAGCATCAGTACCTTTTGGAGTTTCTGCTACAACTTTTCCAGCCGATAAAAATACAGGTGCAATTGCTAGAGAAGACAAAGCAGAAATAGTGACTAAAGACTTAAGTATCCGTTGCATAAACTTAAATTAATGTGGAAAGTTTACTTTTAAATTCTATGTCGAGAACTAATTGAAAATGTTCCAGAGATGAAAAAATTTACTTAAACGGTGGTTTTTATTGATGCGATATATATGAAAGGTAAGTAAGTCTGGAAGAGAGCAAATTAGCTATTATATTTACATACGAAAAAATGATTATTCCGCATTTTTCAACAAAATAGCGAATTTATTAATAATTATGCTGAGTAGTGCTAAAACTGTAGCTGGGTTGATGGGTGTATGTGTTGGAGATGCACTAGGTGTACCTGTTGAATTTAGTAGACGCAGTGAACGCGAAAAAGATCCTATTACTTCTATGCGGGGTTATGGGACACACAACCAACCGCCGGGAACTTGGTCAGATGATAGCTCTTTAACGTTTTGTTTGGCAGAATGTTTGTGTGAGGGCTTTTCGCTGGATCAGATTGCGGCTTCTTTCTCCCGTTGGTATCGAGAAGCTTACTGGACATCTCATGGAGTGGTGTTTGATGTTGGTTTCACTACTTTACAAGCCATTCTCAATTGGCAACAAGGAACTTCACCCATCAAAGCGGGCGGTAATACTGAAGATAGTAACGGTAATGGCTCATTGATGCGAATTTTACCATTGGCCTATTGTCATCAAAAATTGACTTTTCCGGAACTCATAGCCACAACGCATCAAGTTTCTTGCATTACTCATGCTCATCCCCGTTCCCAAATGGCTTGCGGGATTTATATCAGCATTGCAGTAGCTTTACTAGCTGGTGTTGACTTACAAACAGCCTATATTCAAGGAGTAGAAAAAATTAAACCCTTATATTCTAGCGGCGAATATTTGCTAGAAATACCCCACTTTGCTAGAGTTTTCAGTGGCAATTTAGCCCAAATACCCATAGAGGAAATTAACTCTGGTGGTTATGTAATTCACACCTTAGAAGCATCCTTGTGGTGTTTGTTAAATACTTCATCTTACTCAGAAGCAGTCCTCAAAGCCGTCAACTTAGGAGGAGATACCGATACTACTGGGGCGGTAACTGGTGGTTTAGCGGGTATCTATTATGGTTTAGATCACATTCCCTCTGCATGGATAGAGCAGATAGCTCGAAAAGCAGAAATTATAGACTTAGGCAAGCGTTTAGCTACTGCTATGAACGATTAAAGAGCATAGTAAAAACTTAAGAAGGGTGTAAGGGAATCTGCACAAATAAATTTGGGGAATTTAATCAAGGTTCAAATGTTTGTTTTCCACCTTCATTAATTTCATTTGCTGTCTATTTGGGTGCAGGGGTAGAGTTAACCAAGATCATCATATTGTCTCTTCATTCCCACACCCTACACCCTTACATTAGAGACAGAGAGTAGACTTGACCATCAATTAACAACCGAGTGATGCCCTTCGCTTGGAGATGAGTGCGGGCTTTATGAAGCATTCTACTATCGGGAACTTTGATCACGCGATCGCGTTTAGTAGAAAAGCGCTTGGCCACACGATGGTTATCAAACACTGGTAAAGTCTTCTGTTGAGTTTCAATGGTAGGAATTTGACCCAAGTCCCCAAAATCTCTCAGTGGTCTAGTAATTAATTCTGCCGAGCGGTCAATGACCAAATAGCAGGTTTTTGGCAGGTGAGCAACTGACAATGGTAGAACTTGTACAGGTGCTTCCCCTAGCCTGCGTCTAGCTACTAGAGGTCTTGGTTCTTCAAAGTCCTCATCCTCGAAGTCCTCATCCTCAAAATCTTCATCATCTAGATCATCCAGATCATCCCCTTCATCTAGCAAATCTTCACCCAACATTTCCGCAATTACATTGGTATTTGGGCGATCGTCTTCTAGTAGGGGACTAGAAATACTGCTGATTTCCTGGGGTTTATGCCTAATGGGACTGGGGATACTGCTGATTTCTTGGGGCTGAGGTCTTCTAATGATTTCTAACTCATCTTCAGTTTCATCTGATACTGACTCAGATAATAGCGGTGTTTTTTCAATGGCTGAGGAACGAGTTTTCACCCGTCTAATCGTCGGTTTGGGTGTGACGGGTTCTGGAATCTCTGGTATTTCCTCTTGTTCCGGTTTTGGCGGCCGTTCTACTTCTAACACCTCTAAGAGCCGGCTATCGCTGCTTAGTGGTTCTGGTTGTAGCTGCGGCTCTTTCAACAATGGTAACTGCTCATAGTTTACTTGCGCTCTGCCTTCTGGAGTTCTAGCAGCGCGTTTTAGAGAAACTAGGTACTCATACTCTTCTTCTGGTAAAGTACTTTTGAGCAACCTGCTAATTGTTGAGTTGCTTACACCATACCGCTCTGCCAAAGTCGAAGTTGTTTCAGCAGTTTCTCGATACAGTTTGAGAATTTCTTGTTTGTCAGAATCTGTTAATTTTCTCACGGTAGACACCAAAATTCTTTGTTAAGTTCGTTTGCGTCCACTTGTACGCCGCTTGAGACTCAGTGATGCTTCGTATTCTAGGACTGCTCCCATACCAAATAACACTCCACTAAACACCCAAAATACCTCTAGTATGTCTCCACTTTGGTAATTTGCACCCTGAGAAGCATATTTAAACCACATATCTGCAATGTAGAGCGAAAATGCTGCGGCGGCAATCATTCGCCAAGAAAGAGAAACTCGTCCTCCCCAAAAGGCTAACAGCATAGTTGTGGCAATAATTAACAGTAGCACATCGCTTACGATGTAAAACCAATTCAAAGCTAACACTATCAATTCTGTAGGCTGTTTCTGTTGTTGAGAAATCCACCAGGCTAATAGACTCCCAAATACACCAATGGCCAGCACAATCAGCCATTGCAACTTTTCCAGGTTAATTCGCCGAGAAATTACGGCAAAGGCCATACCTGCACCAACAAATAAATAACTGATGACGAAAAATATATCTCCCAGAGAGGCATCAGGATCTTCTTTGAGAACTATTTCTGTATAGCCAAACACCAATCCACCAATGAAATAGAACAACATCCCTAAGCCCAGGTAGAGCCAAACACTGCGATTACTGACTATTTGGGAGCTTAACCAATTTCTGATGCATACTAAACCCGCACCTAGATAAGCTATAGCCTCAAAAACGTTTGTCCCAATGACATACCACTCAGCGCGGGCTTCTTGACCATCGATCACAGTTTTGACACTAAACAACAAAAAGTATAACAAAGCTGCCACAGCCCAACCAATAAAAGTTAAGAGCAGGTTTTGGGTTGTCAACAGGGATTTGGAACGGTAAGAACTGTCGTAAGAGTTACTCATAAGTCTCTACTAGGTAAATGCACTCTGGCACTGTTTTTGGTGCAATTAGGTTACATTCCCAACAGTTATGCTGGTGATACATAATTTAACACCAAAAGCAAGTGTCAATGGACGGTTTTTTCACTAAAACAATATCATCCATGCTAATGCCAAAGTTTACTTAGTGGTGACTGGCTTAACCAACTGATAAATAGCGATCGCTCCCCCTCTGGCATTTCTTGGAGGCGATCGGCCCATTGATTGGTAAAGTTAGTATCGCCAAAGTATGATTTTCCGAGTTTATACAGTTCTTCCAGCAGAATGATCACATGAGTTTCTTGCCAACGAGGCAGCTTTGTGATTTGGGCTGGTGCAGTGGTCAGCAGATATTTAACTACATCTGGGGAAGTGACTTGGGGAAACTGCTTTTGTTGTAAAACATTGCCTATATCTTTCTCAAACATAGTAGCTTGTCGATTTCCCAAAAAATCCCCAATATCCATATAGATGGCTTGTAGCATTATAATACCAGCCAAAGTCAAAATCTCTGTCTTACTATGGTTGCCAGTATCATTTCCTATCTGCTCCAAGCGTACCTTACCCCAGACACTAAAGCGGTCTGGTTCTTCTAGCAAGACACAAGCTTTACCTCGATTATCAGTAAGATCCCGCCACAAAGCTCTGGCTTCAATTTCTTGAGACGCTTTGAACACACTAATCAGGCGAAAAGTCTGCCCCTGATAATGGAGGATCGGCACCTGCTGATCCCGCGTTGGGTGCTGAATACTGGATATTTCAACATCCTGCCGTTTTAGAATAAACATGGCACTTGCAAATTACTCCTCACAGGGGCTTTCTTGATAAGGGATATATAGTAATCTTTGACAAAATTGCCAAGGGTAAAATTACTGAGTTTTAAATATAGGGTTTGCATCTACTAGTTACTTTAGCAGTATATGACCCTTAGAGGGCATCAGCACTAATGGGCAAAATACCCCACGACATCACAATATATCTGAATATCCCATTGATTTGGTTTTTAGTGTACATTGATATGCCCCTGAGTTAGATTTTAGTCTTGACATTGGAAAATTTTCAAATTGATCTTGCCGATTTGCAGAAAAAATTGATATAATTTCGGGGATGACTCTAAACTAAGAGCCAAACAATTAACTTGGGCGCGTAGCTCAGTGGATAGAGCAATTGCCTTCTAAGCAATCGGCCGCAGGTTCGAACCCTGCCGCGCTCGTTTTCAATAAATACGAACCTTCAAGCCAAGGAATGCTGTAAAATGCTGTAAACTAAACTCAGGGTTTGAGGGTGAGTTTTGTTACATCATACCAAAAATAAAGGCGATATCGCCGCAACAAAAGCCATAGCTGATTTGACACTCAAAGGCTACTTAATTCTTACACCAGTAGTTTCTGAGCATTTACCTTTTGATTTTGTTGCCTATAAAGATAACAAATTTTACAAAATTCAAGCTAAGTATGCAGGTGATAACAGAGTCATTAACAGAACTATTTGGGTAGACAAAAACGGAACTCATCAGAAAAAATACCAAGCAGAAGATTTTGACTTTTATGCTGTTTATCTACCTGATATAGATAAAGTAGTTTATCCATCAGTTAATTTTAGCGGTTGTTATATTTCTACTAAAGTTCCTCATTCAGCTACCCCCTTTTATTGGTGGGAAGATTTTACAGATTTTACTGAAGAAGCACCCAAGCACACCTACAAAGAATTTGGTGTAGACTTAACCACTAGGAAGGTTAACCTAGAATCTAGAATAAACACCCGAAAAGTAGAAAGACCATCAAAGGAAGAACTAGCAAAATTAGTTTGGGAAAAACCGACAACACAAATCGCTCAAGATTTTGGTGTTTCCGATAAAGCCGTGGAAAAGTGGTGTAAAGCTTATGAGATTGAAAAACCACCGAGAGGTTATTGGGTGAAAGCATACAATGACCAATTTTAATTTAAAAATGATTTTCTTATTCTAAGAATTAGTAGATATTTTAATTTCTCTATATCTATATTTACAAAGGTTTTAGCTGTTCTAATACTTGAGAATCAAGATATTTTTGCTCTATTATTTCCACAGAATTATCACACCATTTAGCCACTACCGCAGTAGGGACACCTTTAGATATTTGCTCAGAAATAAAAGTATCACGACAAGAATAGGGTGTGCTTGCACGTCCTATTAAGGGATCTACAATTTTATCCCAAGCACGACGAGAAAAATTTCTGTAGTGAATTGATAAACCTTCTGGTGAGGGAAAAACTAAAGATTCGGGTTCAGGATTTTCTGGTCTAATTTCTAAAAGTAATGCTTGGAGTTTTTGATTACAGTTAAAAGTACGTTTTTTATTATTTTTTGAGCCACTAACTCTAACTCTTTCACCATTTCCCACTTGCACTAAAGCACTTTCAAAAGAAATTCTAGAGCAATCCGATGTAATATACTGCCATTGTAAACCTATAGCTTCTGAAGGTCGGCATCCTGTTAAAAATAAAAATTCTACAAACGGTGCATAATGGCTGTAACCTATACCTTTAGCTGGTTTGTGATTTCTAAAAGCTTGAATTATTTTTTGCTTCTCTTCTTCACTAAAAGCATTCGGTTTTGATTCTTCCTGCCATTTATGTTTGGGCAATTCATTATACATTCCCTCAAAAGGATTAAATGTTACTAAACCATGTTTTATGCCCCATTTGCAAGCTGCTGAAAGATACATGAGTACATCTTTTGCTTGTGAGGTGGTTGTTTGTTGTAATAGTGCCAGCCTGATTTTTATCCCCTCGTCTAGATTTTGATGAGAACAACGTTTAATGTGCTTTTCTAGTACAGATAATTTATCTAGTGTTCTTGGTTTGAGAGTGGGACGTTTGTATTCAATGTACCTATCCCATAATTCAGAAATGGTTAATACTGGTGGTGCTTCACCTGGAATAACTATAGACAAATGTCGTTGAGTTTTGTACTTAGCTAGTGTTTGATCAAATTCACCAGATATAATATCTGATTTAATTTGACGTGCTTTCTGTTCTGCTAATTCACGATTTTCAGGTGTATCAGCTAAACCAAGTGTTAGATACTTTTGTGTACCTGCATAAAGTTGCCTTGGCAATCTCAAACGTAATCTACCTTGATATGATTCAACACCCACAGATCCTTTAGATGCTTTTTGTGTTGTGTTCATATTTTTTGACTATGAAAATAAGTTATTCTACTAATCATGGTCAAATCATAGTCAAAAAACAAGTGTTGAATACTTAAAGTTTTGTTTGTACTAGCAAATCATAGTCAAATCATAGTCAAATCATAGTCAAATCATAGCCAAAAAGCGAGGAAGGGACTCAGTCTTTAAATTCCTGAATCCCTTCTGAATGCTGAAACCCTTGATTCTCCGTTGGATTTGTAGATAAATTAAAAAGCCCGTGACGAGGATTGAACTCGTGACCTCACCCTTACCAAGGGTGTGCTCTACCACTGAGCCACACGGGCAAAAATCGGACTTAGTTTTTGAGTTATGAGCTATAATGCTGCAATCTACCATTACTCTAGCATTATAACTCATATCCTTGGAAGTGGTGGGCCGGGCTAGATTCGAACTAGCGTAGGCGTAAGCCAGCGGATTTACAGTCCGCCTCCATTAACCACTCGGACACCGACCCGTTGAGTCCCAACGTTCAACTATCTTAACAGCGTTTTCTGGAGATGGCAAGGGGTTTGCAAAAAAATTTTTTGGTCAACAGCCGAGTTGGTTCATAACCTGGCTTGTATGGGGTTAAGGCATGAGTTCTCCAGTTTCTTGCAGGGAGTGGAGGCGGTGATAAATGCCTTTATGCTGCAATAGTTCCTCATGGCTGCCAACTTCCGCGATTCTGCCTTTGTCGATGACGATGATTTTGTCGGCTTCCCGGACTGTGCTTAAGCGGTGAGCTATGATAATGGTGGTGCGAGTTCCTTGGATCGATCGCATGGCGATTTGGATTGCTCGCTCAGATTCGTAGTCTAAGCTGGAGGTAGCTTCATCAAAGATTAAAACGTCTGGTTCGACTAATAAGGCTCTAGCGATTCCTAAACGTTGTCTTTGTCCTCCTGATAATCTCACTCCACGTTCGCCGACTATGGTGTAATAACCTTGGGGTAACTGTTGCACTACTTCGTCCACTTTGGCTATCTTACAGGCTGCTTCTACCTCCTCAAAGGTGGCGTTTGGTTTACCGTATGTGAGGTTATCCAAAATTGTGCCGTTAAATACGTCTACTTCTTGATGGACGATCGCCAATCTGCGTCTATACTTACTCACATTTAAGCTGCGAATATCTTCACCATCAATCAATATTTGCCCTGATTGGGGTTCAAAATAACGCAGTAGTAATTTCACTAAAGTGGATTTCCCAGAACCAGATTTTCCGACAAGAGCAATAGTTTGATAAGGTTCAATTAACAAGTTGATATCTTGCAAAACTGGACGGTTAGGCTCATAACCAAAATTTACTTTGGTAAACTCAATTTTGCCGGTAAATTGATCAGGTGTATCTGTTTCTGTTTCCTGTTCTAAAACTTCCTCTGCATTTTCTACAGAAGGTGTTTGTAAAAATTCGTGGAACCTGAGCATGGAAGAAATACGCCTAGCAAAAACCTCTGCTAAATTACTAATTGGTTGTACTTCCGCATAAGCCATGCCAGATAGGGTTAAAGTCATAATAAAATGACCAAGAGAAATTTTACCACTTACTGTTTCTGCTAAAGTTAGCCCTAGCAACACAAAAACGCAGAATTGCACCATACTACGTTGCAATGTTGCTAGTTTGACGTAACCCTTGTGAATACGGTAATCAATTACTTTTAATTCCCTATCTAAACGCTGAGTTTGTCGTTTTAATTCTTTGGTTTCTGTAGCAAAAGCTTTGACTGTTTTAATGTTGGTGATAATTTCCGAAGTTCGACTTTCGGTTTCTTCCGTGTATTTATCCAGGCGTTTTTCATGCCAGATTAACCTTTGCAATTTTCTTATTGTTACGCCAATGATATATACAAAAGAAACTAACAGTAAACTAGCAATTCGCCAATCAACTAGCCAAATAAAGAGAAAAATGGCGACAATTCGGACTAATTTAGGAATCAATTGTCCAGCAACTTCTGGATAAGTCCAAGTGTGATTAGTTAGACCTCTGGCTACTCTACCGGCAATACGTCCAGGGTTATTCTCATCATAAAATTCTAGAGGTAAGGTAAGGATTTTTTCGATTGTGTTTTGTCCCCTCACCCGCCTAGCTTTTAAGGGTATATGCCAATGAAACCAAGTGGTTAACCAAGGCTCAATCGGCGCTCTAAAGACGGTAGCCAGAAAAATTAAACCCAGTAAAAAACCTAAAGTTAAAGATTGATTAACTGGGTAATTAGTGATTTGAGAAAAAGTAGCGATCGCATTTTGCAGTGCTTTGTCTAAAGGCTCATTAGACAGAACATTTAAAATCTGCCCAATGGCATAGGGTACAATTAAATCAATAATCTCATAAATACTTGATGCAGTAATACTAAAAATGCTCAAACGCCAATACGGACGAAAGTAATTGAGTACGTCTCTAAATTTCGCCATGATGCACACTTTCCCAGAGCGCGATGGTTAAGTTGAGATTTGTATACTACAGTTGTATTACATAAGAGTCAACAGTTTAACTCACAAATCATTCTTAAGGAGTAGTGAGAGATTTTTCAGGAAAGAATTCTAGGCGATAACGATAAAGCGCGACTGGACGAGAACCTGCTTGAAAATAAGCCGGGTCTTGCGGAGAAAGGTAGACGGCGGTAACTTGATCTGCTGTAATTGCTGGATGAGAACTAGAAAGTAGACTATAAGCTGTGGTAGATTCCACAGAATTAAAATAGGGACGAGCAGCACCTTTAAATAATTGTTGAAAGACTTCTGTAGTGATAAATCTACCGTCAGCAGGATTTTCTGTAGCGCGTGCGGTGATAAGAGTCACTAATTGGCGATTACCCAAAATTGTAATTTGACGATTTGGTGATTGTGGATCTACTTTGACTGATAATCCAGTTTGATCACCTAAAGATGCTTTGAGTAAATTTAAGCTATTAAATGCTCTGTCAGCAACTACAATTTGTGATTGATTATCTATTCGGGGAATTATTTTTAAACCAGAAATAGGCTGTTTAGTTTTTACAAATCTCACTAAAAAGCTTACAGGTTGATTTAATTGACGGCGGTTACTTTCAAATCCTGGTGTGATGATATCTGGTGCTAAAGGTGCGGCTAAATCTACTAAAGTGCTGGTAACTTTCCAATTTCCAGCCATCCAGTCAGGGTAAATTAAATCTCCTTCAGCTGGTTTTACGGAAGTTATTTTTTCCCATTGGGGAAACTTAGCCAATCGTTCAGCCAATTCCCCTGCTTTTGCGTCTCCACTAAAGAAGAGGAAACCCAGGATTAAACAAAAAGTAGAAATTACCCTGACAACAAACATATTTTTTTAATTTTTAATTTTTAATTTCCTCGGGTTGCCAAATCTCGCCATACTTTTCTTTTAAAGATTGCCAAGCTTCCACTTGTCCTGGTTCATATTCTCCTGGTTTACCCCATTGTAAAAATAAACTTAAAGCTGCTTCCTGTTTATCATCTAAAAACCGGATAGCATAAGTAGTAAAATTACCTCTTTTTGATTCACCTGTCTCAAATTTCACTTGAGTTATTTTGTCCATATTGAGGTGAAATTCAAAACCTTCAGTGTGCATATTAGCATATTTGCCTTTTGGTAATTCGGCATAAAATAGCTTTTCTATTTTGCCTCTGGCTTCTAAAACCGCAGCACTACTGGTAACAATTAAACGTAATGTTCCCAGGTTTTCACAAGCTTCTAAAAATTCTTTCAATGTACTCATAATTTTCGATTGTTAGTGTTTATTAATGACCAATAGCTAATGACTATTCTTCGTATTTTTCGTAAGCAGCGACAATGCGCTGTACAAGGGGATGACGGACGACATCTTGTTGAGTTAATTCAGAAAAACCGATAGATTCAATGCCTTCTAAAATTTGCAAAGCGACTGTTAAACCTGATTTTTGGTTGAGGGGTAAATCGGTTTGAGTTACATCACCAGTAATCACCATTTTAGAACCGAAGCCTAAACGAGTTAACACCATTTTCATTTGTGCTGGCGTGGTATTTTGGGCTTCGTCAACGATGATAAAGGCATTATTTAAGGTGCGTCCCCGCATGTAAGCGAGTGGTGCAACTTCAATTATTCCCCTCTCCATTAAGTTGGGGACTTTTTCCGGCTCAATAAATTCATTAATGGCATCATAAAGGGG
>DATGXQ010000316.1:0-2998 GCA_035298905.1 Nostocaceae cyanobacterium
CAGATTTTTTAGTTCTGGGGGTGCGCTTTCGGGGGGGTTAGCCTTGACAGGTTGGACAACACCAGTTAAACCTAATGTCAATAAACAGGAGATAACAGAAATACTGTGAGTAAATCTTTTGTTGCGCTTTATTAATGAGAAAATAATGTTACCCATCGTTATAGTTTACTGATTGGATGTGAAATGTAAGGAATCTGTTTTATCTTAATTAAGCTAGACGCTAAATGGTAAAAATTCCAATGGCAAATACACCTACACGATTACTAATAGCAGCGAGTGGGACGGGAGGGCATTTATTTCCGGCGATCGCTACGGCAGAAAAACTGTCAGACTATGAGATAGAATGGCTCGGTGTTCCCGATCGCTTGGAAACTCAGCTAGTCCCTAAACAGTACCCTCTGCATACTATTCCAGTTGGAGGGTTTCAGCAAGGTTTTGGTCTAGCAGCCCTAAAAACTTTGTTTAAACTCGCTAGTTCTATTCTGGCAGTCAGAAAAATACTCCAGCAAGGCAAATTTCAAGGAGTATTTACCACCGGCGGTTATATTTCAGGCCCAGCAGTCATCGCAGCGCGTTCTCTGGGTTTACCTGTGATTTTCCATGAGTCTAATGCTTTACCTGGTAAAGTTACCCGCTTTTTGAGTTCTTGGTGCAGTGTAGTAGCCATTGGTTTTGATGTCGCAGCTAAATATTTACCCAAGGCCAGAACCGTTTGTGTCGGTACACCTGTACGCTCTCAATTTCTGACTCCTGCCGTTGATTCTACCCTTGATTTACCCATTCCCGATGGTGTGCCTTTAATTTTGGTCTTTGGTGGTAGTCAAGGTGCAGTAGGTATTAATAAATTAGTCAGGGAATCCTCACCTGCTTGGTTTGCAGCTGGGGCTTATGTGGTACACTTAACGGGTGATAGAGATCCAGATGCGGCAAGTTTACAACATCCCCAATATATATCTTTACCGTTTTATAACGATATGGCTCTACTGTTGCGCCGTGCCAACTTAGCCATTAGCCGTTCTGGTTCAGGTAGTTTGACAGAATTAGCAGTTTGTGGTATACCCGCAATTTTGATTCCTTTTCCCTTTGCAGCCGAAGACCATCAAACCTACAATGCAGATGTGTTTACTAAAGCGGGTGCAGCCATAGCCTTTAAACAATCAGAGTTAACAGCAGAAATATTAGAAAAGCAAGTTTTACAGCTATTGCACTCACCCACAGAATTAGCCAAAATGGGGGAAAGAGCAAAAGCGATCGCCACTCCCGACAGCGCTGATAAATTAGCATCTTTGGTGCGGGAAGTTGTGGAAAGTTAAGAAAACAGAATATAACTTGGAAATCAGCCCGGAAATCAATTTCTGGTTTAAAGCTAAAGTCATATTAAGGATGACTAATATAAATTATTAACCCCTTTTAACGGGTTTGTAGAGACGTTCCATGGAACGTCTCTACATTTGCGGAAATTGATTTCACGGCTTTTCAACTCATAAATAAACTTGAATCTACTTGAAAAAGTTTTCCCAATTTTTCAGCTATTTCTAAAGTTATCTTTTCCTTTCCAGTTAAAATATCATCAACTAAACCATCTGAATCTAAAACAACCTGCAAATCATCTCTACTTTTTTCAGATTGTTCTAAAAGAAATAATAGCATAGAGTGCGGATTATTTGGCTGTTCTGTCCGATAATATTCTTGTTCAAATTTCTCAATTAAAGTAATTAACAACTGATATAATTCATTTTCTTCAGGAGTGCGATCACGGTGCATCAAATCTTCGACAATAGCTAAAGCCTTGGCATTCTCGGCTTCAGTTTTGATAACTTTAGGAAGATAAGTTGTTAATAATTCTTTGTATTTTTCTGGATTAAAAATAAGGGTCATTTTTCCAGTTCTCCTTATCGTATTCAGCATGAGTGAGGATATATTTAATATAGATTACTTGCCCTTGATAATCTATACTCACAATCAAGCGGTATTTATTTCCTTTAATATTGAAAACGGTAAAATTGCCCACAGCTTCAGCCTTGGGAAAAACCTGCTGCACTTCAACTAGATTTGACCATTTGGCTTTACTAGCAACCTTATACCAGTTGTTTAAAACTTCCTGACCATCTGGATGATATTTTACATATTCTCTTAATATAGCAATCCTAAATCATTTATGAACGCTACCTGTTCCCTGTTCCCTGTTCCCTGTTCCCTTTTTTCCAAAAGTCAGTTCACAACTCAAATCGGATTGCTATATTCTAAAACTAATAACGTGCATTGTATAAAAATTCCCAATGTTGCCTATTTTTAAGGTTTATGGCGACGTAGCTGCACAGTTTCAAATGTATAAAAAATAGTCACAACCGCTAATATAAGTTGACAAAATTGTAAAATTGGATCTGACCGCCATCCTTGAACTATCAGGATAAAACCATTAATTACAGCAGCACCAGCAAAAACTAAATGATTAGGTTTAATTGCTGAAGCAGAAAACAAGGGTATTACTATTCCTGTAATCAAAAGAATAACACCTAACAAACTCATAAAAGTCATTTCATCTTCTCCAAAATATTTTTTAAATCTGGGAATTTATCTTTTAATACGTAAGCGGATACATTCAATAACAGAGAAAATACAAGCCCCTACCATTAAAGTTTGACCAAACTGTACAACTATGTCTAACTTCCATCCTAAAAAAATGAAAGTTAAACCGCTAAGTAATGCTAGACTACCAAATACAATGTCATAAGAGCGGAATAGATTTAGATATATTTGGCGAATATACAAGAAATTTACTGCCCCAATAACTAGAAATGCACCTGATAAGGATGCTAAATTTACTTTTTCCAAAAATCCCGGAATTAAGACAATAATTAATAGTCCTAATCCTAGACCAATATTGAGTTTAGCCAAATTACCATTGACATTTAATCCTGCCAAAAAATTGGGAGTATTTTTAATAGCAGAAATTGGAATCTGAAAATTATTGATTTTTGGTTGAGATGGAGGTGCA
>DATGXQ010000317.1:0-4045 GCA_035298905.1 Nostocaceae cyanobacterium
GCCATCGCCAACGCCAACGCCATCGCCAAAGCCTACGCCATCGCTATAGATTACGTTCGTAATGTTGAAAAATCAAAGATATTTAATAATAGTCTCAACTTAACTGTATTGATTGCTGAGTTAGAAGCCTTAAAAGCTCAAATTCCTGATGATCAACAATCAGAAGAAGTACGCCATAATTTTGCTAAAGACTTTATCCAAGCTTTACTCAATGGATTTAACCTTACTTCCGATATGGTTGATTTATCTAAAGAAGAAATCCACACATTAGATAATTATCTCTATGCCAATCATCTTATCATCCAATGTAAAGAAGCGGCGGTAAGGGTATCACCTGTAACTTGGGAAGCAATAGAAAATCGGATGTTATTACCTCCAGATAATAAACAATAAAATGCTTAATTTGGTTAAATAATGATTTAACATCAACAAAATTTTGAGGTACAATATAAATTATAGCTATCCTGTTTTTACCATTTGTATAGCTTAAAGCAAATCAAAATACTATGACTTCATTACAACAAACACAACAAAATAAAACTACCACCTTTACAGCTATTTTGTACTGGGAAGATGATGTTTATGTAGCTGAATGTCCAGAAGTGGGAACTGCTAGTCAAGGAGAAACAATAGAAGAAGCTATTGCTAATTTAAAAGAAGCAACAGAATTATATTTAGAAGAGTTTCCACTTTCTGAAAATACACCCCGCCGTTTCTTGACTACATTTGAGGTAAATTGTGCCTAGACTACCAAGGGTTAAAGCATCGGAAGTTATTAGTGTTTTAGAAAGTCTAGGTTTTGTGAGAGTAAGACAGCGTGGAAGTCATGTAATTTTGAAAAAACAAATTGTGAGTGAAGGTGAGGATAAAAAAATAATTGAAGTAGGTTGTGTTGTTCCTTTACATAATCAAACTTTAGCTGTAGGAACATTAAGAAGTATTTTGAATCAAGCTGGAGTTTCTGTAGAAGAATTTTTGGATAATCTCTAGTACATTACATTACATTACAATATCAATGCTTGAATAGAAGTATTAGGAAGTTTAAAATTTGACAAACAGCTAATTTACCAATATATAAGGGAGGAACTAATGGAAGAAGCACCGATTTATCAAGATATTCTCAAGCGGGGTAAGTTAGATATCCTATTTCGCTTAGTTAAACGTCGTTTTGGTGAAGTTAATTCTACAATTCAAACACAAATCAGAGACTTGTCAAACAACCAAATTGATGATTTGAGTGAGGAATTATTTGATTTTTCGGCAATATCTGATCTGATTAATTGGCTGAATGTACAGAAACAAAAATCAGGTGAGGAAGTACAGCCAGCAATTGAAAATTAATCATCAAAAAGATAATTCCCCCCAAAGCTGTTAACAAGGGGGGCTAATTTCTATCTCTGAGATGGGGATAAGGACAAAATTGGCACAATAATAAGAATGTATGCGTTAATAATTCTTGATTGAGCCATTTTGTATGCAGACAATAGAAAAAAAGTCAACTAAAAAAGCTTGGGCGGGTGCATTAGCTCAACCAGCAAGTGAATTTCCTTTAACACCATTACCCGTTATCGCTGGGAAAATCCCGGAAGGGTTGCGGGGGACACTTTACCGCAATGGACCTGGACGTTTAGAACGGGGTGAGATGCGTGTGGGACATTGGTTTGATGGTGATGGAGCGATTTTAGCCGTACATTTTACTGATGCGGGTGCTAAAGGCGTTTATCGCTATGTGCAAACTGAAGAATACAAAGCGGAAAGTATAGCTAATAAATACCTCTATGCGGGTTTTGGCTATAACAACTTAGAGATGGCTTGGAAAACTTTAAATCAACAAATAAAAAATCCGGCGAATATATCAGTTTTAGCATTACCAGATAAGTTACTGGCTTTATGGGACGCATCTTGTCCCTATGCTTTAGATTTGCAAACTTTAGAAACTAAAGGTTTGGATTATTTAGGTGCTTTAACTAAAAATTTGCCTTACTCTGCTCATTATAAACGTGACCCTTTAACTGGTGAGATTTATAATTTTGGTGTGAGCGTTCTTGGTGGGATTAAGTTAAATCTTTACAGAAGCGATCGCACTGGTAAAATTATCCAAAAAAATGCCTTCCCACTCGATCGCTACAGCATTATCCATGATTTCGTCATCACAAACAGATATTTGATATTTTTTATCCCGCCATTAAAGCTCAAACTACTACCAGTGCTATTTGGTTTAAGCGATTTTAGCCGTTCTTTTGATTGGAAACCAAATTTAGGTACACAAATATTAATCTTCGATCGCCAAACTCTCTCTTTAGTCAGTCGGGGAGAAACCGATCCTTGGTTTTATTGGCATTTTGGCAACGCTGGTGAAAATCCCGACGGTTCAATTAGCCTAGATGTAGTCAGATATGCGGATTTTGATCAAACTAATGAATTTTTAAGAGAAGTTCCTACCGGTGAAACTCAGACAGTTGCTAAGGGTACACTTTGGCAAATGCAAATTAATCCCCAAACTGCAAAAGTAATTACACAAGAAGAAGTAGTTAGCCGTAAATGTGAATTTCCAGTAGTTGCACAATCACAAGTAGGACAACCTTGGCGTTACACCTACTTCTCATTAATAGGTGAAAATGTAGATATTAAACAAGAATTGTTTGGAGCGATCGCTCGTTTTGACTACCAAACCCACACCTTAACGGAAGCCGATTTAGGTAAAAATCGCTACGGCACAGAACCAATTCACGCCCAAGATAAACATAACACAGAACAAGGTTGGCTGTTAACCGTAGTTTATGACGGCAATACACACAGTAGTGAAGTTTGGATTTATGATAGCGATCGCCTCAAGGACGAACCAGTGTGTAAATTAGAATTACCTAACGTAATTCCCCACGGTTATCACGGTACTTGGAAGCCAGCATAGATTGTTTTTGGGGAAATTCTTATTCTATGTTTAAACCAAAGAATAAAGAAGTTTCCCCAATCAAGCTATAGTCTACTGTTTAGTAATAAACAGAGAACCATTGTTAGAAGAATTCAAATAACCATAGCTAGATAGATTTGTAGTTAGGTTTACCCCATCTAGAACAACACTTCCTGTCACGCTGGCATCACGATAAGCACCGACAGAGCGATATTTTGAGAGGTAGCCTGGCCCTTGAGAAATGCTGTGGGAGTTACCACGAGAAATATCACCTGTGCCTGTCCAATTCAGATCCACTGTTGCATTTCTGAAAGCTCCTGTTAAATAGTCATAGACTATAAAGTTACCGGTTAAAGAAGCAGATTGTAGTGAATTTTTAGCTGTAAAAGTTATGTCTTTACTAGAGCCATAACCATAAGACCCTGTTCCGGTGCAGTAGTTATAGTTGGAATAGTAGAGAGATGCCTCTTTTTGTTCAACTGGAGCGCCAGGTGCGTTTTTAGTCGCATTATCAAAAGCGTACACGCTAACAGAAGTATAACTACAACCGTCATTTTGATAAAACCCGGCGCTAGCACTTTCACCCTTGAAGCTGTATTGATCAGTGGTAGCAGCCAAGGCAGGAGCAGTTAAACTGAGTAAGGCTACGGAAGCAAAGATTGCTGTTTTCATAACTTTAATGCTTGGTATTAATAACTGTGATTATATCTTTGCTGATTTGAGCCTTTACGCAAATTGCCAGAAAAATTTTTCCAATCAATTGAAGAATTACGTGGAAACAATTACCAGAGCGATGAATGGCGTTTCTAGTGATATGGCAAATGTCTAGAGTTTCTCGGAAATAGGCACTTAACGACAATTATTTATTTTTTGTCAACTACCTTTAAGGAGATTTTAAAAAACAATTTTTACTTTTATTTCATGATTTATATACTAATTTTAAGTAAAAATAAGCGGAAATAATAGTTTTAAAATAAGGGAACTTTTAACTACAGCAGCGATCGCAATTGCTACCATCCTCTCTACCAAAACGCTGGAAAAGATTGGTGATACCAAATCCTGTCTGATTACCCCCCTTATAAATTAGTCTGCGTAGGCCGATCTAGCTGAAAGTGCCGCGACTTCTAGTCGCTA
>DATGXQ010000318.1:0-9615 GCA_035298905.1 Nostocaceae cyanobacterium
ATGTTCACGAAGTGTTAAATATTCTGACAGAAAAACCCGAACCTATTTTATTAGCCCAGCTTTTTGCCAAGCTTACTTCTTTAGGGCGTATTCATCCCGTTTCTTGTGCTGTTCAAACCTCGTAGTTTGGCGAAGGTATTGTAATATACATAATGTTTGTTTTTACATGCAATAATATGGTTAGTTTATTGTTAACATAAACAGCCTGATAATTACTGGCATAACAAAAGTAAGAATTATGTATAGTAGGCAAGTACGTACTAATCAAAACTCCTCAAATTCCAACCATACAGCCACGAATCGATTTGCACCACCAAAATTCTTTGTGCAACCCCAAGCTGAGGAAAGCGCACAGCAACAACCATCAGCAGCAGAATTAGAAAAGATCAGCACATCTGATAGTAACTGGCCAGATGTGTCCATGTTTACTAATCGCCCTGTGCGGGGGCCAGAACTCCGTGTGCAGATGAAGCCCCAGCAAGGCGATGGGTTAACTACAATGCAACGAGTTAAACAATACGATGCTCACATTCAAGAAGCTTCTAAGCGATATGGTATTGCTGTTGAGATGATTAGAGCGATTATCGCTCAAGAGTCTCAAGGTAACCCAAATGCTGATAATGGCAAAGCTTACGGTTTAATGCAAGTGAAAAAGGAAACATGGTTAGGAGTAACCCATCAGTACAAAGAATTACAAAACTATAATTTTGATACTTATTGGAAAGATCCTCATGTCAATATCTTAGTGGGTACAGCTACACTCAAAAGTAAAATAAAAAGTTTGAGTGTCAAAACTGATGATCCCAAATTTGAAGAAATCGCTTCAGTTGCTTATAATGCAGGTGAAACGACAGTAAAAATTGCTATTAAGAATGCCACTAAAAATGGTAGCAAAAATCCCACAGCAGACTACCTCAAACCAGAAAACTTAAAACCAGTGATCGAAAGCACTGGGATTTATAGTTATTATTTAACAGGAGAGGGTAAAAAACGCAATTTATCAGGTTCAAAAGAAGAAGCAATAGATTTAAAATACAAAGAAATTAACAAATATCCATTAGAAGTCAAAGGCTATCTAAAAGAACAAAAAAATCCACAATCTGGAAATACAACCCCATATCCAATTAAAGAACAAAAAAATCCACAATCTGGAAATACAGCCCCACATACTAGGTTCTACCCCTCCCCTTATCGTAAACAATATTAATTTAATTTTTGTAGGTTAGGTTGAGGGAGGAAACCCAACATTTCCAGGCATTTGTTGGGTTTCACTTTGTTCAACCCAAACTACCAAATACTACATCATGGGTATGTTAGTCAAAGCAAAAGAAAAGAAATCACCAATGACAATCAATACACCTAAAAAAAAAGTTGCATCAAAGGATCAAAAGACCGCGTTTAAGAATACACCTGGTCTCTACTTTAGCCACGCCTATACTATCCTCAACATTAATCCATCCAAAAAGCAAATCAAACTCTTCAATCCTTGGGGTAAAGATCATCCAAACGGTAGCGGGTGGATGGACATTGAGCAGGTACGCAAATTCTTCATAGAGGTTAATATCAATGGTTAAAAACCAATTAATGCCTACGGCGCTCGTTGCTTTGGCAGTTATTGCCTGTGCTATGCCCACAACTACACCCGCAAAAACACCAAAGTCACAAATACTACCTTTAACTTGTATTTCTTTGGAGAAACCAATGACTACTGATGAAATAACAATTCAGGAGAACACCCAGGCAAAAATTTCCAATTACTTCGTTGGGGTTGGTAACATTTGGGAAAGAGAGCAGCCAGATGCTCAGGGTGTAATTGCACCGCGTATGAGCGCAACTCTTGCTATCTCCGAGCTAAATTCAGAGCAGACAAGACATGAAGAAGTCTTTGTCGGTAGCCTGATTTCACTGGGATCTGACCGCTACTGTGTCGTCAATGTTGATGAGGGTAACTCAACACCAGGGACACTAACCATGCGTAAGTTTCCTTAGAAACGTAAAAATTACTGCTATCAAAAAACTAGTTATAATTTAGCAGCTTTTTAACAAAGTAAAGAGCGGTTACGTCTAGACATAAGATTTAAAATTAATGTTGTTTTTATAATTAAAAAATATTAGCAAATAACCGTCTTTTTTGATGCGTGTGATGACTGATAGCCGCTAATTTTCGGGGCTGTGGCTTTGTGAAGATTGGTGGCGATCGCCCCACATTACCCAATACTCTGTGCCATAATCACCTTGCTTTATTTTTAAATTTTTTCACCTTATCATTACTGAGTCTAATAATAATGTATCATAAACAGCACAGAAACAGTCAAAATAACTCACATTCCCCTCATACATCAGCTACAAATCAATTCGCACCACCTAAATTTTTTGTTCAACCTCAAGTAGAAGAAGGGACACAAGAACAAGAGCAAACATCAAAAGCTGAATCTGAAAGTAGTCAAGCTACAAATAATAACTGGCCAGATGTTTCCATGTTTACTTATCGTCGCGCCCCAGCACCACCTCCTCGTGTGCAGATGAAGTTGAAGATTGGTGCAGCAAATGATCAGTATGAACAAGAAGCAGATCAAGTAGCACAGGACGTAGTGCAACGTCTTCATACACCACAAGATCCACCTGTAGAAAATAAAGAACAAACTGACAATCAACAAATTCAGACAAAAGCACTAATCAATGTTCAACGACAAGAAAAAACCGAGCAAAGTTTAGATTCTCCCATTGTTGCAAACCTGCTACCAAGTCCAGCCCCTATTCAGTTAAAACGGCCTAACCCTACACCTGTTGATGAGAGTGTTGCTAGTGAGGTAAAAACAATTGAAATAGGAGGCAAAGTTTTTGGCCAAAAAGGCTGGCAACAGAAGATTAATTGGCCTGGTTTCAACTCTTGGATTGATAAGGCTTTCATTGTCAATAAAGATATGATTGGCAGAGTTAATCCTAATGTTGATGCTGACCAAGAAGCTGTTCAAAAAGCTCATGATGACCATCAAGCATGGCTAGAAGCAGCTTTTGAAAGGGAAAAAGCGCAGATTCAAGAAATTATCAAAAACGATCCTGAAGTTCGCACAATTGTTGAGGATATCCGCAAAACTGGTACTGACCTCAATAATAGATTTACAGAAAGATCAGCAAAAGTTGATGCTGTGGATGCCGCAACCAATAGGGTAGCAGCCGCTACAGCTAATCAGCAAAAGAAGAAAGCTGAAGAAGAAGCTGGCAAAGCTGATACACAACTTCAAGAAGTACAACAACGCAGAGAAGCAGCACTCAAAGACTTAATGGAAATTCCAGAGTTACTTCAGAGTGCCTATGCAACTGGTAAAGAAGTTGCTGAAAAAGGACCCCAAGCTGTAGCTGTCTCAATGGCGGCTGACAAGGGCAAAGAGCTTGCTAAAGGCTTAATTATGGAAGCATATAAGAATTGGGCTGATAAGCAAGTGGCAGCCAAGTACGATGTTACCATTAGTAATCTCAAATTCAAAATCCGCAATCTCAAGACTCAGATTCAAATGCTTGAGGATACAGCAGCAGCAGCCCAAGCAGCCGCAGCAGCAAGTGAAGCAAAAGCAGCTGCTAAAGAATTGCAGGTTATCGATGCTGACATCCAAAACCTAAGTACTCATATGACTAATACACGCAAAACCCTGAGTATTGCCATTGAGAAAAAGTATAAGGATATAACTGTTCAAAAACTCCAGCATGAAGCGACTGCTGCACTACAACCGCTCTTACAGAAGTACAACCAGAGCCTTCAGGAGTCAAAAAATAATCTTAAAGAGTTAGCACCGTGGCAAAGTTACTATTCTCAGCTTTCACAGATATCACTGGAAGAAGCAGGTATGGAGTTTTTGGCTGGTGGTAAATTACCTGGTGCTGTTAGAAAGCGCACTCCTGCTGAGGAAGCTAATCAAGCACGTATACAAGCCCAGATATCGAAGTTGACACAGTGGCTTGGTAAGTTAGGTAACTATGTTGAAAGTGAGCAGATATGGGTTGACTCGGAAATCGAGAAGGTGACTACTGGCGGTTATCTTGACTTTGTGCAGGAGATTGATGCCAAGATTGCGGCTATGTTGTAACATATACAACTGCTATTTGATTTGTGAATTTCGGAAGACTAGATCCCCGATTTCTTGGAGAAGTTGGGTATCTTTCTTTTTTACCAAAAAACTGGGTTTAAAGCCCCGTCCTTGTAGGACGGCTTTTCTTTAAATTGTGGAACTGTCTTGTGAAATTTCTGAATATTGTTAGATTGCTGTTAACATAGTGCTAGAATAATAGCATGAAAACATTGAAGTTTAAACTGTACGAACATAAAAGAAATAGATACCTCAAGCGCATGATCAACATTGCCGGGGTAATCTATAACCATTGTATTGTTCTACATCGTCGCTATTATCGAATGTGGGGTAAACATTTAAGTTGTACAAAACTTCAATCTCATATCGCCAAATTAAGAAACCGTAATCCATCTTGGCAATTAGTAGGTTCTCAAGCAGTACAGGATATCTGTCAACGCATTGAGAAAGCCTATCAACGGTTTTTCAAACATCATAAAAAAGGAGTTAGACCACCGAGTTTTAAGAAAGTCAGAAAGTATAAATCTTTCACCCTCAAACAAGCTGGATATAAGCTTCTGAGTGGTAATAGAATTAAGATTGGGAATCGGGTTTATAAGTTTTGTCAATCCAGAGAAATAGAAGGGAAAGTCAAGACTGTAACCATTAAACGCACTGCATTAGGTGAATTGTTTATGGTTGTAGTAGTTGACAATGATTCAGACCCAGAAAAAGAACCCACGACTGGTAAAATAGCGGGGTTTGATTTTGGGTTAAAAACATTCCTAACTTGCTCTGATGGTACAAAAATTGAATCACCGCAATTCCTGAAACAATCCCTAAATGCTATCAAGAAAGCCAACAAAAACCATTCTCAGAAATTAAAAGGTTCTCATAACCGTGAACGAGCAAGAAAGAACTTAGCTCGTAGGCACGAAGATGTATCTAACCGCAGAGGAGATTGGTTATGGAAGTTGGCTCATGAACTAACTGATAAGTTTGATGTTTTGTGTTTTGAGACATTAAACCTCGCAGGAATGCAACGACTTTGGGGGAGAAAGATATCAGATTTAGCTTATGGGAGTTTTCTTCAAATTCTAGAATGGGTAGCCAAGAAAAAAGGAAAACAAGTTATTTATGTAGACCGATGGTATCCATCTAGCAAAACTTGTTCTGATTGTGGTCATGTTCTAGAAAGTTTAGATTTATCAGTTAGAGAGTGGCGCTGTCCATCATGTCAGAAAATTAATGGACGTGATGAAAACGCCGCGATAAATATTCAAATGGTTGGGGCATCAACCATTGGGTTAGGCGATGTCAGACAGGCTATGCCTGCAATTGCTGTTTGATCCCAGAATCCCCACGCCTTTAGGCTGGGGAGTATGTCAAGACTAATTAAAGTGCAGGTGTTGTCAAAGTTTAGTCAATTTAACTACTCTAAGATGAAAGCTATTCATGTAATTGGTTTATTTATTGCTCTGTTTTGGGGGTTTCAAAATTCAACAATGGCACAAACTAGCTCAAATCACTTAAATTTAGAATTAAACGACCCAAGAAGATTAATACAAAAAAAGCCTAGAAAACCAATTAATTTTACTCCGGCAATAGCCATCAAGCCATCTAGTTTGTTACTGGATTGGCTAAATAACAAAATAAATTTAGAGTCTAGAAAGTTAGTCAAAATCCCAGTAGTAATCAAGTTTGATGATTCATACCGACTCGGCATTGATGATGCTTTTATCGGTACATCTGATGCAGATATTGATCAGAATACTATTTTTTTTAAACTCAATGATAGTGCGATGGGTGTATCGCTTCTAGCTCGATTGAGATATATCTGCCCAAAAACATCAGATTATTGTGCTGTATGGCTGGTAGGTTATTGGGGTTCACTGTTTGATTCAGATGCATTCGATCGCTCTTTGTCCAGAGAGAATCAACAAGGGGTAACTAAATGGGCTTTTGATGTCCGGGAAGTTCACAAACTGATAGAACAGTCGGAACAAAATCGAGACATTAAAGTTTTGATTGAGTCTCCCTGAAATTAGTATCATGAATACGAACAATTGGCTATAAATACTAAGATAATTTTTAATTAAGTTTAAGTTAAATTTTTAGCGATCGCCTATAACGTGAGCTTTGCCATTGCTACTCATTTACAGTAGGCCATGTTAATATTTGATCAATAATTATTAATACATTAGTCTATTATATCACCCGCGTAACAACACTCAAAAAGTCATGTATACTAGGCAATCTAAGACCGTTAAAAAATCATCTAATGCAGCCTATACACCAGAAGTAAACAGATTTGCATCCCCGCAATCTTTTGTACAACCTAAAACCGAAGAAAATCCTACATCAGCAGAAATAGCACAAATCAAAACATCTGATAGCAACTGGCCAGATGTTTCCATGTTTACTTATCGTCCAGCCCCAGCACAACCGCCCCGTGTGCAGATGAAATTCAATACTCAAAGGGCAGAAACTCTAGGGCTAGTATCACGCAAAGAGACAAAAGATAAACAGATTGACCCCGGACAAATCGCCAGTGGTAAAACATCTATCAACCCCCAAGATATTAATTTAGAACAAATTGGTCACGGGTTAATTTATCAAGACACATTAGGCGATTCTGAAAAGAAATGGTTGCAAGATTATGGTTATCAACCCCTATGGTTTCCAGATGGTAATGTAGTCAACGCAGAACAAGGTCTTAACTATGGTGTACTATTACCAACTCCAGAAGGAAAAGAACTTGGTCGTGAACCGATTCTAGCTTTTAGAGGTACAAGCGATTTAGCAACGGCTTGGCAAGACTTAGATATTAATTCACCAGGTCATGGAGGTATCCAACAAATTCTTAAAGGCGCTCCTGTCGGTTATTTTCAAGGAATAGTTGGTCAATATGGAAAATTAATTGTGACTGGGCATAGTTTAGGTGGTGCATTAGCTCAACATTTCACAGGTTCTCATCCCAGTTTAGTTAAAAGACTTGTAACTTTCCAATCAGCTGCACCAAATGCATCTCAATATCAAAAAAATATGGCAGCTTTAGATCCAAAAGAACGCCCTGAAGTTGTTCACCATATTGCTAAAGGAGATATTGTAGATTTAGCAGGTGGTGATCATTTAGAAGGAACATTTTTTGAACATGACCTTGAAGCGACAGGACTAGCTTCAGTCTCAAGTTTAGCCAGAATTAAACAGGCTCATACATCTAAATTACTCAATACTGAAGATGTTGTAGGAGCTAATACAACTTTAGCTAGTGGTGAAAAAGCAGAAGGTCGTCACAGCAAATCTATTAGAGAATATCAAGGTAAAGATCCTTACGCTGTCAAATCTGGCTTAACTGAAGCCGGGAGAATGGTCGCTCTGAATAAAGGTACTGTTTTTGCAGGTGGTTTACTTGCAGCCGGAGTGGGTTTAGGACTATCAATTCCAGAAATAGCAGTGAGAGGAACTGGCAAAGCAATTAGTAAAGGTGCATCTTATTTAACTAATAAGGCACGTAGTTTATTTAAGGGGAAAAAAGAAGATAAAAAATAGTTAGGATAGTCAAACATATAATCAAGAGTCGAATTAAATATCATGGACAGTAATACAATAGGTTACAGCAATTTCTTGAGTGCAGTAACCGGTGTTTCTATTTATTTACCTAATAATTGGCAAAAGCAAGATTTAGAAGATGGAGCAGATGAGTTTGTAGATTTCTATTTTCTACCTTCAGGACAGGAATATGATCCACAAATTATGCTCAAACTGTTTAAGTTGCCAGGGGATGAACTTAATGCTAATAATTACCAAGAACTGGCGGTGGCTTTGCTAGAGGAGCAGTGTAAAAATGATACTATTAATGCGTTGGAATTATTAGAGCAGAAAATCATTGAGATTGATAATTATCCTGCGCGAATCGATGTTTTTAATTATGTAGATGCTGAATTAGAAATACCTATCACTCAATATCAAGTCTGTATACAACAAAATTATGGTGTATGCGGACTTTTGGCGATGGTACAAACAGAGTATTTAGAACAATATTTACCTATTTTTGAAACAGCCGCTAAATCAATTCGTTTTCCAATGTAACTATAGCAATCCGATTTGAGTTGTGAACTGACTCATGGAGAGAAGGGAACAGGGAACAGGTAATGTTCATGAATGATTTAGGATTGCTATATATTTCCTGGTTTATTTAGTCGCTAAGGATAGGGTATTGTTATGACATGATAGATAGTATTTGAATAAATTAAAAACGGCATTTACCTAATGTAATGAGATGAAGAACTACCCTTTTTTGGATAAATTGCACAGTTTCTTTTACCTGTGTTTATATAAATCTTGACACATAAAAATCATTTAATATGAATGTAAATAACGCAGATATAGTAGATGATTGCAGATTTGAAAATCAAATTAATCAGTGTCTTAGTATTCATGGAGTCGCAAAAAATGCCAAGTTGGGGGCTATAGTTTTAACCTGTCAAAATATACCTATTTATGTAGAGGGTGTACAAAGTTGGGAAAATGATGTTTTAAACCAACCTGTAGCTGTCACGGGTGTACTCCGTCTCCAAAAACTTACACCCGTCTCTGTAGTTAGTCTCAACGGTGGACATAGTGCTGGTGTGGAAGGGGACATTTATATTTTAGAAAATCCTAGTTTTTTAACTGACTGAAAAAACTAGATTATATCAGCGAAAGTAATGATCGCCTATGCGTAGGAACTGGTCTAACCCCTGTTAATAAATTACTAACTTAACTTATGTGAAAAATACTCACTTCCTCTATCTAAATACTCTCAGCTAATGCCAAAATGATCACAAGTAAACAATCAACTAAAAACATTAACGGTTAGCACTAAATCTAGGAGCATGAGTCAAAATGTATAGCAGAGAATATAAAAAACCGCCAAACCCATCCAATAACTCACAAGCCCCGGCAATAAATAGATTTGCAGCACCTCGCTCTTTTGCAAAGCCACAAATAGAAGACACAACTAACCTACTTGCTTCTCAACAAAATCAAGACTCAAATATACAAGCTCAAGGTAAAAATGCTGAACCTACGGCAAGTAACTGGCCGGATGTGTCCATGTTTACTTATCGTCCCCAAGCGGCAACACCCCAGATTCAAATGAAGCGGAATGTTGACAAGTTAGGAAGAAGACATCCGCAGCGTGTAGCTCCAACTCTAGTGCAACCAGTCAGGACTATTCAACGGGTGATCGATAATAAGAAAGACGACTCGAAGGCTGCTGCGCCGGCTAAAGCCGCAACAACTACCACCACAGCAGAACCAAAGGTTGTAGTAGTACCAGGTACAGATTTTGATGTAGTGGCTGCTGCTGCTAGGATTCCAGATTGGGCTACTCTCACAAGTCGGCTGACAGAAAGAGGGCTAAATAATCCTGAGATGTTAAAACTTTGTGCTGAGTATGTATTGGCAATGACCGCTAATCAAGATGCTAAAGCTAAATACTTATTAACGCTAATTAATAATAAATTATCAGATGCAAAAGCTTTCGATCGCCGGACAGGTGACGATA
>DATGXQ010000319.1:0-14049 GCA_035298905.1 Nostocaceae cyanobacterium
TTCCTCGGCTGGTTGAAATAAAAATTTCACCTTACCGCCCAACTCAGCCGCGATTTCCGCCAAAATCATCGCTGTACCTAAACCGACGGTGGTATGTACATCATGACCACAGGCGTGCATTATTCCTTGGGCTTTAGAAGCGTAATCTAGTCCAGTTCGTTCCTGAATCGGTAAAGCATCCATATCGGTGCGAATCGCCAAGACACCAACATTCTGATAACTACCTTTAATTTCCCCAACTACTCCGGTTTTACCTACGCCCTCTTGCACATGTAAACCACTAGAAGACAACACCCCAGCCACAAAAGCCGCAGTTTGATATTCTTGGCCGCTTAGTTCTGGGTGGGCATGAAGATGGCGGCGAATCTCCACCAAGCGGGGTGCTAATGTGCTGGCTATATCTTTTATTCGGGATAGCATAGGATCTATTTTAATTTGAAAATCCTATTTTCTATCATAAAAAAGTGGCGATCGGTAAAATGTTGTACAGTCCATCAACTACAATATTGGCGAGAGAAGTGGTTAGTAGTTATAGTCAACCGTAAAACAAGAACTGGGTGTAGACTTTATTACTGCAAATTGAATTTAGTCACATTGGCAGCATTGTGAGATTTATGCCTGAAAAACAAATCCCAACAATAATTTTTCCCCTCAATGAAGATGAAGCAGAAATTTTAATTGAAAAATATTATCAAAGCTCGGAACTTCAACCTCAAAGCATGAACGTTGAACCCTCAAGCATGAACGTTGAACCCTCAAGCATGAACGTTGAACCCTAAAGCTCGACATTTCCACCCTAAAGCTCGGAATTTCCACCCCAACAGGACGAAAACTTCACCTCAAAGCTCGACATTTCCACCTCCAAGCATGAACGTTGAACCCTAAAGCTCGACCTTTCCACCTCCAAGCATGAACGTTGAACCCTAAAGCTCGACCTTTCCACCCTCAAGCTTGAACGTCCTGATTACATCCAAAAATTAATCTAACTCCGATGGATCGATTCCCAGTTCTTTTAATTTCGCAGCTAGGCGTTCAGCCCGTTCCCGTTCCCGTTCAGCGCGATCGCCTTGTTCGCTATAATTTGGTAAATACTCTCCGGTCTGAGCATCGAAAAACCGCAACTGGCCGTCACCCAGCAACCGCAACTCTAAACCCAACACCTCAGAAGGGAGATTTGAGGGGAGATTTGAGGGAGATATGGGTCATAGTTGTTGATTTCTGTTACCAAGTGTTAGTGGGGATTGTGGATGGGATATGATAGAGAGCAGAGATTTTTCCTATATTTCATCACCAATTTGTAGCCTAAACTACAGATAAATAAATTTACGCTTATCAAAATCTGGACATTAACCTTAAAGTAGCCGATCATGAAGACTATATTAAAACACTATAAAATCTTATCAAGACTCTATACAAAAACAAGAAAATACGATATTATATAGATAAGTCACTATACTGAAAGATTTATAGTCAACCAAGTATGCGCCCCCCTAGCCCGGTATAAGAAGCGGTTAGGGGGTATTAATTTTTTACTACCTCTTATCTCAACTTACTACAAATATGGTGACAAATGCAAACCCACAAACCCAGGCAAAATCCTACATTCCTAATTTTGAATTTTGTTGGCGAAGCCTTGCCGAAGGCTATTTTGAATTTTGAATTGGTATTATCGCCAGCCTAACCAGCGCAACCAAGGAACTATCAGATAATAACTCAACCCTAAGCATAAACTAATTAAAATTCCGATAAATCCAAAAAAAGCGATCGGTAGTAATAAATCAAACCAACTTGGTTGACTGGAAAAGTGAAAGATGGGTGCGGGAAGTCCCAGACGCACTAAGCCGGAGAGAATAATAGCACTACCTAAAGCTGTCATGCAAGCATAAACTAGATGATGAGTTCGCATTCCTAAACCCAAAGTTAGCAGGGAAACTGATAGCAACATCCAAACGATTAAACCCTCGACGGTATTTTTGGGGGTGATAAATTGCCAAACTACCCAACCTAAACTATAACTAACTAACCCGGTTAAGGAAGCGATTAAAAAACGGCGCTTTTGTCCAAAACAACCGGAAAGAGTTAGTCCCCAGCCAGTTCCTAAGCCAGCCATAGCATAGATGATTATTTCTGCGGCCAAACGCGGTTGATTTTCTGGGACTATTTGCGGTAACTGAGTCCAGATAAATTCCACGACGCGATCGCCTAAATTAGTATAGTAAGCTAAATAAAAACCGCCGATCGTCCCTATTACAGCAAAAATAAAGCTGAGAATCATCGCCCAAATCGTGGCTAAACAGGCGAGAATTGCTGAAACAATAGCTTGTACTGTAAATAATGTAGTCCGTCCCACAAATTGGGCTAACTCCATTACAGCTTGTTCTATATCTTGGGAAATGTGGTTAACTTGTTGATTGAGAGAAGAGGAAGCCTGATTTGTCACCGTTCCGATTTGAGTAATGATACTTGTCGGTGATGGAGGAAGGAGTTTTTGTAAACGTTTGTAAATAACTGCGGCATGGGCAGGACGCGATCGGACATCTTCCTGTACCATTTCATCAATTAATTCAGCTAATTTCGGTTCAACATTCCGCCACTTCCGCCAGTTTAACTCACCAGTCACAGGGTCTTCTAATTCCGGCGGATATTTACCAGTCAGTAATTGAATCATCGTCCGACCCAAAGCATAAAAATCTGCGGCGGGCCCCACATTTCCCCCTAATACCTGTTCTGGTGGACTATAACCAGAAGAAAACAAACGGGTAGAAGGAGAATTAACACGCAAAATTGCCCCGGTAAATTGTTTTGCACCACCAAAATCAATTAACACCAACTGATTTTCTTGATATGGCGTTAATAATAAAGAATCACGCAACATTAAATTAGAAGGTTTAATATCCCGGTGAATAATTTGGCGTTTATGTAACTCCTGTAAAATTTGCACAGCTTGCATAGACCATTTAATTACCAAATCTTCTGGACAACCTTGGGGATAATTTCTTAACACCTCCTCCAAAGTTTGTCCATTAATTTTCTCCATCACCAGACAAGCCAACTGGCGAGGTTTGGGACTAACTAAATTAATTTGAAAATAGCCATCAGCCTCAACTTTCGGAACACCCGGATGCTGAAAACTTCTTAACACATCCGCTTCTTGGGTGAACAACTCCAAAGCCTTAGCCGAATTTTCGATCAATACCTTTAGCACCTTTTCCGTTTGTGTCCTTTCATCCCAAACCGTATAAATTTGGGCGAAACCCCCAGAACTCAAAGGCTGAAGAGTCCAATAGCGGTCTAGCAGCTGCAAAGGTGCGCCACAGCTGTTACAAAACTTGTTACCCCAAGGTTGGGGATAAGGACGCTGACAATCAGGATTTATGCAGTGAACCGCACTCTGAGTTATCTGAGACAAGACCGCAAAAGTACAAAGGCTAAATTGATTTTAACTCTTCTTTTGACTGGCGAATTACAAAAAGGTTGCCAAATTTTTAAATTAGTCGGCTTTGGTAGCCAATGGGAAATAATTAAAGCTAAAATAATTTAAGTTTCCATCCCTCATAGGGATTTAAGACAAGATAATATTATTGAAGTCATACCCATTAATCATGCTTTCCGAAACATATATATAGCATTCCTATTTGATTTATGAACTTATAGTAGTTAGTCAGTGAAGAGAATAACAATTGAAAGTAGGGACACGGCATTAGAAATATTGTTGTCAAACCGAAATGTGATCTATGCCGTGTCCTCACCCCCATAAGGCCAGGCTTGTAACCTTGAGTTTGTTCACATTTCATTTAGACAGAAATAAAAGTTTAACCATGATTTCCAAAACAATAACAATTTCTTGGTCATCAATTCGTGAAGAAATTTTAGCAGATCCAGAAGTAAAAGCAGAGTATGATGCACTTGAATATGAATTTAATATTGCTAGACAAGTAATTGCAATAAGACAATCTAGCGGCTTAAATCAAAGAGATTTTGCTAAACGAGTAGGAATTAAACAGCCACAGCTTGCTAGACTTGAGTCTGGTAAACAAATACCCAAATTAGAAACTTTAACTAAACTTGCATCTGGTGCTGGCTATGCTGTTGAAATTCATTTTGTACCCATTGAAGAAAGTCAAGAATTACCAAAAATAGATCCTGTAAGAATTACTTCTGATTTTGTTTAAATTTGTGCAGAAAGGAAACTGATTTAAGTCCAAGTTTCAAAATTGAACGGAATCCCCTCGGACTGACAGAAATTACAAAAATCATCAACTGCTGACCGATTACCACTGTATAATTGTTTCAACAAAGCTAATAAAAGTTTATCTTTATCTCCTTGCTTGACAGTAGCCCAATATTCATAATCATCATCTCCCCAATGTGCAATCGGTGCTTCTCCTATATCTTGACCAATCACAGTGACATCGCCATTTTCATCGATTGAAGCATGAATATATCTTGATGTTTCTCCATTTTCGGCAAATAGTCTGATACTGGTTTTAGTGGTTTTTTCTTGTGTCATAATTTTTTTATCAAACATTTAATCATAAACATCCCCAGGAATGGGAAAAGCATAATCTGAAGACATGGCATAACTATTATGCTCTGCATTAGTTTCCTGATCAAGAACTTTAACAACTTTGTGATAAATGTCCTCAGCTTGTTGCGGTGAATCACCAATGCTAGTTAATCCCAATTTACCAAACTGGGATAGACAACCCATTAAATGAAATACTGTTCCTGTTTCCGTTCCGCTATCAAAGTGTAATCTGTGATGAGCGATAATATCCATTAAGTCATTTGGTAGTAAACCCCGATAGCGGTCTTTTTGTAAGTTATCGGTAGCTATATAATATTTTGGTCTACCTTGTTGACTATAAAATAAACCTGTAGATAACTCATAACGTCCATTGGTTAATAATTTTAAAGTCATAAAGGGGTGAGTTGTTCCACCTTTACGGAGATTAATTTCTATTGCTTGAATATTCCAACTACCCTGTTCATTCTCAACAGCAATAAAATCTACACCAAATCTTTCTAAAGCACCTTTTTCGGCTAATTTTTCCCCAACTTGTAAACCTAATCGCTGTAATTGTAAACGATATTTTTCATCAGCAGGAAAGCGACAACCAAGATAAATTTGACCATCTGGACCGCCGAGAATTTGGTCATGGGTGGAGAGGATTTCAACTTCTCCAGTGGGGGTAATGCGTCCTTGGACACTAGGCGATCGCTTCTTCTCTCCCTCCACAAACGCTTCTACAATCGCACCTAACTCTACTATCCGTTGTTTAAAGTTCGTCCAATTCTCTTGTGATGCTTGAAAGCGCAAATTTGGGAGGCGATCGCTAATTGCTGCTACTCTTTCTACATGAGAACATTTCCCTGGTGCAACATCTACCAAAGGTGTGAGATCCAAAATTGCATTCCCTTCTCCCGAAATACCTTCATTTAACTTCACTACCATTTTTTGTAAATCTGGTTGTTCTTCCCATAATTTCGCTGCGGCTACGGCTAAATCTTCAATCTTCCAAATATTTTCAAAACCTTGAGGATAGGGTACAGCACTCTGAGCGAAAATTTGCCGACTACCACTTTTTGTTCCCCAAATTTGCAAATCTGGTGCAGCCGCATATAAAGGTACTCCTAATTTCAGTGATAATTCTGCTTCCCAAAAAGTGGAATTATAACAAACCATAAAAGCTTTATCTAGCCTTAAAGCCTGACGGATTCTATTTAATAACCGGGGACGTTCTAAAATCTTTTGACTTAGAGGTTTTAGTGAATAATCATAAGTAGAAAGTAATAATAAGCGATTACGAGCATGGGAAAAGGGAATACCCGGTAAAAGTTGTAAATAATAATCGATAATGCTGGGATGTAAAGGTATGGAAGTAACATAAATTAATCTAGTGCGGGGATTTCGTAAGCGAATTAAAGAAAAAAGTAATCTTTCTTCATAATGCTCACATCCCTCTATTTTATGTAGTTCTCGCTGGTCAATACTCAAAGAAGGTATAATTAAAATATCCGTCTCGCTGTTGTCAAAAAATTCGCTACTTTTCCAGCGATCGCGCAAATTTGCTTGTAAAGAACGGAAATTATCAATTTGTTCTAACTCGGAAATATTTAATGTTGTCATAATCCTGATCCACCTCTTTTATTAAATTCTTTTATCACCTTAGATAGATGCAACAATAAATTTAAAAACCTGCTTTTTTAATCTTATTTATACAACAGTAGATAAATTATATACTTATCCTATCTGCAACTATCACTCACGTTAAAAATTGCAATCAATCTTATCTAACCAGCCACTAGCACTGGAAAAATAAAAAGCAGACGAAGCTGTTAATCTTTTCATGTGCTGCATCTCACTAGCCATGCTGTACTAGGTTTAACTGTGTGAGGAGTCAAAAGGTAAGAAAGCCCGTAGAGTAAGCTTTTTGACCTTTTTAAACTAGTATATTTATTTCAGCCAAGTCGCACGCACGAGAATTATTAATTATTAATTTTTAATCTCTGGCAATTTTACTCAAAAGCAAGATTTAGTGTAAGTATTCAGAATACAGAATCCAGAATTCAGTATTAAAGAGACTTTTACAGTTAAGCTGAATTATTCTCCAGAAATATTACTACTATCTATTCCTTATTGGATCAGCATTCTGACTTCTGACCGGAGGCGGAGCGTCTGGAGGCTCCGCTCCTGACTCCTGAATTCTTACAATTTAGTATGCATGATAAATTCACAAATATCACCTAATAATTTGATATTTTTACCTCAATATTCCTACGCCTTTAGGTTGAAAACACCCTTACTTCTTTATTTCTACAGACCGATAAAATTTAACTAGATAAAAGTTAATTTGATAACAGATGGCAAGGAGAAATCCTACATCAGATGAGAGTTGTGTACTTGTTTTCAGTGGTTGGATTAAGAGCATGTGTAAGTGTGAGGAGAAATATTTAGTAGCCGCGCACAGCCAGGAATATTAGTGCGTTTGGTCAATATCCGGGGTAGAAAAGCCTAAACTTGTAAAGAACAAGTGGGAGTCAAAGTAAAAAGTAAACCTTGGGTTGAAGATTCGATCCAGGGTTTATTTTTAATTAGTCATTGATGATTAATTATTAGTTAATTTGCAAGGAGATTTTTATGGTGCAAGAAAGAGAAAGGAAATTGCAACCACCCCAACAACAAGAACCGCCTGGGGTAGAATCAAAAATGACACCCAGACCAAAGGCAGAAGATGATCAATATCGAGGTAGTGGAAAATTACAAGATAAAATTGCCATTATTACAGGTGGAGATAGTGGGATAGGACGAGCTGTAGCGATCGCCTTTGCAAAAGAAGGTGCAGATGTAGCTTTAGTCTACCTCAAAGAACATGGAGATGCAAAGGAAACACAAGATTTAGTCGAAAATCAGGGTAGACGGGCTGTAACTATTGCTGGTGATATTACCGATGAAAATTTTTGTCGGCAGGTGATAGAAAGAACGGTAGATGAATTTGGTAAGCTAGATATTCTTGTAAATAATGCTGCTGAACAACACCCCCAACAAAGTATTGAAGATATTAGCCAAGAACAACTAGAACGGACTTTTCGGACTAATATTTTTTCCATGTTCTATTTAACTAAAGCAGCAGTAAAACATTTACAACCAGGTAGTTCTATTATCAATACAACCTCAGTTACAGCTTATAAAGGTCATTCCCAATTATTAGATTATTCCTCTACTAAAGGAGCAATTGTTGCTTTTACTCGCTCACTTTCACAAAATTTAATTTCCAAAGGTATTCGCGTTAATGCTGTTGCACCCGGTCCGATTTGGACACCATTAATTTCCTCCACATTTCCAGACGAAAAAATAGAAACTTTTGGTAAACAAGTACCAATGGGTAGACCAGGACAACCGAAAGAAGTAGCACCAAGTTTTGTATTTTTAGCCTCTGAAGATGCTTCTTATATGTCTGGTCAGGTTTTACATGTGAATGGTGGTGAAATAGTCAACGGTTGATATTTGTAAATCTAAAATATTACTGAGGGGAGATTCTGAATTTTCTCCCCGTGTCCTTATTTCTAACTCTGGAGAGAGAAGCCATTAGCAAATAACTGATAATCTTGCTAAGAAAACACGGCTAATCAAAAATAAGTAAAATTATGGTATCTCCAAATCAACTATATGGTACAGAATTAGTAGATTGTGCTAGAGCAAATGCTAAACAAGGAATAGAAATCGCAGCTTATCAATGTGGCTATGGCGATGATATTAATGCTTTTGCTGAAAAATTACGCCTAGCTTGTGAACAAATGAATTTAAAAGTTAAAGAACTAAATGAATTGATTACCGACCAAGACGCAATTTTAAAAATGCGGACTGGAGAAATCATTGCACCAGAGACAGCATCAGAACTGTAGGAACTAAAAATTAAAAACTCAAAATTAAAAATTATTGTTTGTAGAGACGTTTTAGGAAACATCTCTACATCAAATCAACTTGCAAACTCTTTAAGATACAGCAGGGAACAGGGAAAGAAGTTGTGTAATTTATTCTGCATGATTACTTATCTTGTATGAATGGGTATTCATGTGCATCCATCTGCGTCCATCTGCGTTAAATCCTGCATTTTCAGAATCTATCCAAACCGAGATAAATTAAGAAAACTTAGTTAAAAATCTCAAAAAGTTCTTAGTTTTAGGTGTTAATAATGTCCGTCGATAAGCGTCTGCGGCTTTTTTGATTGCTTCTGCTTGGGTAGGATAAGGATGAATTACACTGCTAAGTTTGCTTAAACCAATTTTATTGACAATAGCGGTAGTAACTTCCGAAATCATTTCACCTGCATGACTAGCAACTATTGTTGCACCAAGAATTTGATCAGTTCCTTTTTTGTGATGAATTTTCACAAAACCGATATCTTCACTATCAACGATCGCGCGATCTACACTACTAAAAGGAATCTTAATTGTATCTACCGCAATTCCTAATTTTTCTGCTTCATCTTCATACATTCCTACATGTGCGATTTCTGGATCTGTATATGTCACCCAAGGCATAATTAACTTACTTAATCTATCTTTTCCTAACCCAAAAGGTGTAAATAAAGTATTTTTAATGACTATTCTCGCTGCTGCATCTGCTGCATGGGTAAATTTCCAATTCATACAAATATCACCAGCCGCAAAAATTTTAGGGTTGGTAGTTTGTAAATAATCATTCACCTGCAAACCCAATTTTTTATCATATTCCACTCCAGCCACTTCTAAATTTAAACCTTCAACATTTGGTACACGTCCCGCAGCCACTAAAATTTCATCTACAGTCACAGAATCTCGAATATTATTAGCAGAGAAATAAAGACGTTTACCTTCTGTCACTGTTGCTACTTCTTCTAAGCGGGAATTTAATACTAAACGAATACCTTCATCAATAAAAACTTTTTCTAAAATTTTTACTGCTTCTAAATCTTCTCTATTTAACAAGCGTGAACCACTATGAAATAAAATTACTTCACTCCCTAAACGGCGGAATGTTTGTGCTAATTCACAACCAATCACACCTCCGCCAATTATTGCTAAAGTTTTTGGTCTTTGAATTAGGGAAAAGACTGTTTCATTAGTTAAAAATCCTGCCGCTTCTAGTCCAGGAATTGGCGGTTTTGCTGCTCTTGTGCCAGTAGCAATAACTGCTTTTTTAAACTTTAAAGTTTGTCCATCAACATCTACTGTATTTTTACTGGTAAATTGACCATTTCCTAAAAAAACATCTACTCCTAATTTTTTAAATCTTGCGGCTGAATCATGGGGACTAATATCAGCACGAATTTTGCGTAATCTTGACATTACTGTGGCAAAATCCACATCAATATGTTTAGAAACATTAATACCTAAATCTTTAGCTTTTTGCATTTCTCCTAAAATGCGAGAAGAACGAATCATACATTTTGAAGGAATGCAACCAACATTTAAACAATCTCCTCCCATGAGATGTTTTTCAACTAATGCTACTTTTAAACCTAAATCTAAACCCGCAGCACCCGCAGCTACTACTAATCCTGCTACACCTGCACCAATTACTACTAAATCATAACAATCAGCAGGTTGAGGATTAACCCAATTTTCTGGATGAACATTAGCAATCAATTTTTGGTTATATTCATCCATCGGTCGGATTATAACTCGATCTAAATCTGAACTGGTCATTAGTATTTCCTCTCAGGTTTTTCTCTTGGTCTTGAGTTAATCTAGCAAACAAAAGCAGGGCTATTTCATTTTTGAGACGCACCGCCCTAAAATCAATTTTGGGCTAATAGCTCAAGTCCTTGACAACGGACTAAATTTATCATTAATAGTCGGCTTGAGCCGAGTTTTTCATCAGCATCAGAGTTGAGTCTGAGGCGGTTTGAATGAGAATGAAATAGCTCGACAAAACCCTAATATAATTATACTTTATCCATTTTTAATTTTTGATTTTTAATTTTTAATTTATCAGAATGAATATATCCTCAGTCAGAGAAGGCAACAGATATCAACTGCAAAACCCTAATATAATTATACTTTCCCCATTTATAATTTATAATTTATAATTTATAATTTATCAGTTGGATAGTTGACAGATTTATTGATATCATTTTTAGCTAGAGTGCAATTAAACTAATTTATCTAGTGAACCTGAAAGCGTTACCCTAGATGCTATAGCTATGAGAATAATATGACACCAGAAGAAATTGCTATTACGTTAACAGGGTTGTTTGGTGCGGAATTGGTACAAGCGATCGCACCTGGTTCTTGGCAGGTAGAAGATGCTGCTTTTCGCTTGTTGGTGCTACTTTCTGAAGATAACACCTGGCTGCGCGTTTTACTACCCATTGTCCCATTACAAGAAGCCGAACCCTTTTTAACCCAGTTCCTTGAAGCTAATTTTGATGACACTCAAGAAACACGCTATGCTGTCTACGATGGAGTAGTTTGGGGAGTTTTTCAGCACAACTTGGGGACATTAACCAGTGCAGACTTGACAAACGCGATCGCTCGTCTGGTTTCTTTATATCAAAATGGTGTCAATGATGTCTTCAATCGTTTGATAGACACCCGCATCCGACAAATTATCCAAGCAGCAAAACAACAAGGACAATCTCTAGAAGCTACAATGCAAAATTTAGATCGTTTCTATGCAGAAGGATTATTAGGAGAAATTAGTCAAACCTCAACTGCAAGAGAAGAAGTATTAGCGGCTTGGAGAAAACAATTACAAAGGCTATGGAATGAATGAGAGAATTAAAAATTAAAAATTAAAAACTAGTCCGGTTCTCTAGCTCTGCTAGGGAACACAAATGTAGATACTTTACATCTTATTTAATCATAATACAACACTCGCTTACACACTATACATAGTTTTCGTAGTAGCCTATACTAAGGTCGATTATTGATTCAAGGTTTGGAAAGATGAATAATACCAAATCTTAATTTTAAACCTCTTTTTGCTCTGGCGATTAGAAATCGTGGCTATACAAGCAAAGTCCGCTTACAAGGACTAAGAGAGGAAGGGAGTTAACAAACTAGGGTTGGAGATGAAAATTTCCAGTATTTTTTTAGAGAGGATTTCTATCCATAAAACTTCTTATTTCTGCTTTCAGATTTCTTTCGACTGTACGGTTCATTTCTATTGCTTTTAATTTAGCATTTTCTACTGCATCTTCAATTTTGCCTTTATTTGCTTCCAGAGAACTGAAATCAATAACACAACCGACTATAAACGGCAATAGTACTATAAGAAATAGGAACATTAGTGCAATAGGTGAATTTGCTCCTATAGAAAAAATGGTAGGTAGACCAAATACGAAAAATAAACAACCTATACCACTACATCCAACAAATGCTTTACTTTCTGCTTCTTTTTTTGCTTTGGTAATGAGTTCTTCACCTTTTTTCTCTGTGTCTGAAATTATCTCAAAATAAGGAATAATTTCCGATACAAATTTATTCATAAATAAACGATCACGTTCTCTAGCTAAATTTAGTTTTATATTTGTGTATTTTTCAATAAGTTGGATAAGTTTGTATAAATCTTGAGCTTTCCAAGATGTACCACAATCTAAACAAGCATTAACATTTCTGTCTTCACCTGTAACAGCACCTACAGCACCACCTACAACGCCGAATAAAGCGTACCCAGCTAAAGCCCGTCCCCAATTAACATTAGTTTCTTGTTTGATTTGAATGTGATTAGAACCACAGTTAGGACAATTTGCCATATTTACTCACAGTATTGCTATATTTAGAGTGCTATTAACGGTTAACAGCTTTTATACAAATAACCTATTTATGTATATTCATCAATACATAGATACTTTTAATAATTTTATTGAATTACACTGGATATACTCTATTTATGCACATACAAGCATATTTTACAGTATATACCCCTACAGTGATAGAAAGACTACCCTCAAGCCGTCAGTTTTTAAAATGTTAAATTGATAGATATAGCGACCTTTTATTCACATTTAGATGCGATTAAAAGCTGATTTTTGCCTATTAATATTGAATTGAATTTTTTTGAAGCCACTCTGATATTGTTTCTTGAGTTTCTTGACCGTTTGCCAGTCGTTGCATTACTAAAACAACTTCTGGTTCTGGAACATTTAGTGAGTATCCATTCAGTTCTAAAAAAGTAGCCATTGACACGAAGGCTACCCGCTTATTGCCATCTATAAATGGATGGTTTTTTGCCAACCCATAACCATAAGCCGCAGCTAAATCAAATATGCTAGGAGTTGGTTCACCGTAAGCAAGCAAGTTTTGAAGTCTATCTAAACTAGCTAAAAATATGTTATTGTTTCTTATACCTGAAAGACCGCCATGCTGTGCTAATTTGTCTTCGTGCATAGCTCTAACAATTGCTTCATCTAGCCAGAAAATTTCATTCACTTTGCTAACTCATGCAGTGCATTTCTGTATTTTGTGCTTACTTTTCTGTAAGTTTCCATTGCTTTTTCAAAATTAGGATTGCCAGCAGTTACATGAATACCAGAAGGGGTTTCAGTGACAAATACACTGTCTCCCTCTTGAACCCTAAGTTTTTGTAAGGCTTCTTTAGGCAATGTTATCCCCAAGGAATTGCCAATTTTACGAATTTTTAAGGTGTACATAGGTCAGTATGCTCTTTATAGAAAAAATACTATTGTGATAGCATACTTTTTGTACATATTGTTTCAATTGGCAAAAAATTAATACTCAATTCGATTTCATACCCTTTCGCTGAATTTTACGGGTTTGCATCTGTATAAACTTACCAATTAAATAGTAGCATAAGGTAAGGTGGGTTCAAGTAGCCCTATGTACTCAATTTACCTCTGTGCAGATATGGATATTATAGAAACACTGAAATCTGATTATGCTAGATTTCCCGTCAACCAGACTTACAGCATATATGCACCAGATGTTTATTTTCAAGACCCAATGAATCAATTTAGCGGTATAGAACGCTATAAAAAAATGATTAATTTCATGAAAACTTTTTTTCTTAATATCAAAATGGATTTACATGATATACAACGCCAAGAAAATACTATTAAAACTGAATGGACACTGAGTTGGAATACCCCATTACCTTGGCAACCCCACATTTCTATTTCTGGCTGGAGTGAACTAAGTCTTAATGCTGATGGCTTGATAGCCTCTCACATTGATTATTGGCATTGTTCCCGCTTAGATGTCCTCAAACAGCACTTCTTTTCAGAAAAAAGTCGATAATGTAAATAAATGTAAATAAAATTCAGGCAGGACAGAATCATTCATGCGCGTAATTCTGATGACAGGCAAAGGTGGTGTTGGTAAAACATCTGTCGCCGCAGCCACCGGACTCCGATGTGCAGAACTTGGTTATCGCACATTGGTCTTAAGTACAGATCCCGCTCACTCCTTAGCCGATAGCTTTGATTTAGAATTAGGACACGACCCCCGGCAAATTCGTCCTAACTTGTGGGGTGCGGAACTCGACGCACTGCAAGAATTAGAGGGTAACTGGGGTGCTGTAAAGCGTTATATCACCCAAGTTTT
>DATGXQ010000320.1:0-13171 GCA_035298905.1 Nostocaceae cyanobacterium
GCTGGCTAAAATTTTGATTTTGGACACCGTAACTTTGGAGAAAATTACCGTTTAAATCATAAGATAAGACTTGAGATGGTTGAAAATTACCCAAGACAGCTGGGCCGCAAACATAAACCTGATCATTACTAACAGCTATACCTTCTGGGTAGCCTGGGGGTGTGGGAATTTTAGTAAAGATTTGTGAATCTCCTAAATTTGCGGCTTTAGCTGGTGATGCTAAACCTGTGGTAGCAGCTGTAATAGTCATAGCTACCAATATTAGTGTTTTAGAGAAAAGCTTGTGCATATTAATAAAGATTGCTGAATGGGGAAGTCAGTAATTTTGACTAAATATTGCTTTAAACTTATTATCGGTTAATTACCGGGAATTTATGGCATTTGCTTAATTCATAGTAACAAAATGACCAAGTATGTAGCGGCGATCGATCAAGGTACAACTAGCACCCGTTTTATCGTGTTTGATAAACAGGGTCAAATTGTTTATTCTGCACAAAAAGAACATGAACAAATTTATCCGCAACCTGGCTGGGTAGAACACAACCCAGAGGAAATTTGGTTAGCTACGCAAGCGGTAATTAAAGAATGTTTAGAAAAGGGCAATATTAATATTGCAGATATTACAGCCGTGGGCATTACTAACCAACGGGAAACGGTGGTAATATGGGATAAAAACACGGGTAAACCTTATTATAATGCGATAGTTTGGCAAGATACACGCACGGCTAATATTTGTAATCAATTAGCAGAAAATGGCGGTTTAGATAGATTTAGACTGAAAACAGGTTTACCAATTTCTACTTATTTTAGCGCCACGAAAATTAAATGGTTATTAGATAATGTTCCTGAAATAAAAGCCGCAGTAGTAAAGGGTGATGCGATTGCTGGGACTATTGACAGTTATTTAATTTGGCATTTAACAGGCGGTTTACATATTACTGATGTTACCAACGCCAGCCGCACTTTATTAATGAATTTATATGATTTAGATTGGGATGAGGAAATTTTACAAGTTTTTGATATTCCTCGGCAAATGTTACCCCAAATTCGTCCTTCGGCGGAAATTTATGCTGAGGCTAAAACTGTGCTTTCCGGTGTTCCTATTGCGTCAGCTTTGGGAGACCAGCAAGCAGCATTAATGGGACAAACTTGTTATCAAATTGGTGAAGCTAAAAATACCTATGGAACAGGTTGTTTTATGTTATTAAATACAGGTCATCAACCTGTAATTTCTCAACATGGTTTATTAACAACTGTTGCTTATAAATTAGGTGATGCTGCACCGGTTTATGCTTTAGAGGGAAGTATAGCTATAGCAGGTGCTTTAGTCCAATGGTTGCGTGATAATTTAGGTTTAATTCAAACTAGCGCAGAAGTGGAAGCTTTAGCTAGTACAGTTACAGATAATGGTGGTATATATTTTGTCCCTGCTTTTTCTGGTTTGTTTGCCCCTTACTGGCGCAATGATGCCAGAGGTGCTATTGTAGGTATGACTCGCTACACCAATAAAGGTCATATTGCCCGTGCTGTTTTAGAAGCCACTGCTTGGCAGACTTTGGAAGTTTTGGAAGCGATGAAACAGGATGCACAGGTAAATTTAACTACCTTAAAAGTTGATGGGGGGATGGTTTACAATCACCTTTTAATGCAGTTCCAAAGTGATGTTTTAGGAGTTCCCGTGATTCGTCCTCAAGTAGCAGAAACTACAGCGTTAGGTGCTGCTTATGCGGCTGGTTTAGCTACGGGTTTTTGGCAGAGTTTAGAAGAATTGCGTAATAACTGGCAAATAGATAGAGTTTGGCAGCCTAAAATGGAAATTACAGAACGCGATCGCTATTATACCCTGTGGAAAAAAGCTGTCACCAAAACCTTTGACTGGATAGATTCTTAACTTCTAACTTTAGCTGTCAACTATGAAATTTTAATTAGAAACAATAAATGAATGTATTTTTAGGAAGTTTTTCAACATCTAGTTAATCTTAGATGAAATAGTATTTAAGTATTTAGAGTCCGTAATAATTTTACTGCCTCTGATAGTTACTTAGTTAATCTTATTTACTAAAAATACGTGTTATTACTATAAACTCAGCCAAAAGATGTATTTTAGAATATATACTGTATATTAGGCAAAACTTGTAAAGCTAAATATAATTCAAATCAACTATCTATAATTTTCTTAGGATAACTAAGATATGAAAGCATCTGAAACTAGTCTCCGTAACCTAATAGAAGGTGATAAACAATTCAAAATCCCTTTGTATCAAAGGCCATATTCTTGGAATAAAGAAAACTGGGAAAATATTTGGGATGATTTAATGAGCCTTTATGAATTTACTGAGGGTAATCATTTTCTTGGTTCTATAGTTACACTTGCCATTCCTGGGACACCGGATGGAATTTCTCCTTATACTGTTATTGATGGACAACAGCGTCTAACAACTCTATCTTTACTCCTGCTTGCCTTAAGAGATCATTTGAAAAAGAATCATCCTGAATTAGCTGAAGAATTACATGAAAAGTATTTAATTAATAAATTTAAGAGAAGTGATGCTTTTTATAAAATAGTACCTACAAAATCTGATAGAGATTTATATCAGAAAATTGTGCAAAGCCAAGAAATTGATAAGATAGAACTTATTTATGAGGCATATAAATTTTTTATAAAAAATATTGAAGAAGCTGAACAGGGTAAGCATGAACAATTAGATTCTAAATTAGATGTAACTAAACTGAAAACAATAATCTTAGAAAGAGTCAGTCTTGTTAGTATCACACTGAATGAAAATGATAACAATAACCCTTATTTAATTTTTGAAAGTCTAAATTATAAAGGTTCACCATTAACTCAGGCGGATCTAATACGTAACTATTTCTTCCTCAAAATTACTGACGAAAGCAAGCATGATGAAATATATTACAGTTTGTGGTTTCCTTTACAAGAAAAGTTTAAAAATGTTTCTGGAGAAGGTTATCTTAATGAAATGACTTTGGCTATTTGGCAATATCTACGTAAAGATGGTTCTCCAGTGAAATTAAATCAAATTTATCAAACATTTAAACAACGATTTGAAAAAAATAAACCTGATCCTTTGGATGAACTTAAAGAAGTAAAAAAATTTGCCGAATATTATATTAATATCCGATTTCCTGACGCAGAAAAAGAGACGAAATTAGCAAAATGGTTTAAGAGGTTTAAGAGATTAGATTTCTCTACTTGCTATCCTTTAATAATCAACTTATATCATGATTATGCAACTCAAAGAATTGCTCTGTCAGATTTTGAGCAAGCATTACGTTACATAGAATCTTATTTTGTACGTAGATTACTTTGTGGTATGCCATCTAATGCACTAGATAAGGTTTTTATTAATCTTTATCAACAAATAAATAAACAGAAAGATAGACAAGACTCTAGTGATTTGGTGAGAAACTTGTGTACAATACTGCTAAACTTGCAACGATCTCAACTGTGGCCAGATGATAATTTATTGACAGAACGTATTATTGGAGAAAATGTATACAGTATTAGAAGGAAGGATAGAATCAAGTTAATTTTAGAAAGTTTAGCAGAACATTTGTCAAAGGAGCAAGTTAATCCTGAAAATTTAAGCATAGAACATATAATGCCACAAAAATTAACTAATGAGTGGCAAGATATGATAGGAGCAAATGCGAAAGATTTACATAACCGATGGTTACACACTTTGGGAAACTTAACCCTGACTGCATATAATGCTGAACAGTCAAATAAACCTTTTACTCAAAAAAGAATTTATTTAGATGACAGTAATTTTGCTTTAAATAAGTATTTCAGAGAAATTAATGCTTGGAATGCGGACGAAATAGAACTCCGGGCTAAACATTTAGCCAAAATAGCTATTGAGGTTTGGCCTAGACCGGAAGCATCTGATTCCAACGAATACCTTTTTTGAAACTAACGGGAGAATTAGGCTTTTACAGCTTAATGAAGTATACTTCTTGCAAATTGAGATTTTGCTCCTAGACTTAAGTTTCTTGTTTCCATACTTTAGTATATAAATGAATTACTGAGAGTTTTGCTTTTGGTGATGATAGAGGCAGGGCTTCTATGATAGCATTCCCAGTGTGAGACTGGGAACGAGATAACAAGATATTGGAGAGTGGGAACGAGATAAGATGAGATAAGCTTCAGCAAAGATAGGATTAATCATATTCACTGTGCTGGAGTTCGCTATGATGACTTTAACAGAAGAGATTCTTTCCCAACTACCAGGTGACGTTTTAGGCAATTTGCGTCGCACTGACAATATATTAACATCCCTGAGAAATGGTAACGCACCCATACCCGCAGCAGTTCAAGAAAGTCAGGAAAATTTAGACAATGTGGAATGGGATGTAATTATTTGCGGTGGAACTTTGGGTATTTTAATCGGCTGTGCTTTAGCGGTGCAAGGTGTAAAAGTCGCATTACTGGAAAGGGGAACTTTGCGGGGGAGAGAACAAGAATGGAATATCTCACGTAAAGAATTAGATGTGTTTTTAGAATTAGAATTATTGACTGAAGCAGAATTAGAAAAAACTATAGTTACTGAATATAACCCCGCACGAGTTGGTTTTAAAAATGGTGTGGAAGTTTGGGTAAAGGATGTTTTGAATATTGGTGTATATCCCGTTTATCTACTCGAAACTTTAAAAAATCGGTTTCTCAATGTTGGTGGCAAATTATTTGAACAAACTCCTTTTAATCAAGTAGTCATTCATCCCAACGGCGTAAAAGTTAATCATCAATTTACAGGTAAATTATTAATTGACGCTATGGGTAATTTTTCCCCGGTTACGCAACAAGCACGTCAAGGTAAAAAACCTGATGCACTGTGTTTAGTTGTAGGCAGTTGCGCTCAAGGATTTACAGAAAATAAAACAGGTGATTTATTATTTAGTTTTACAGATTTAGCAAATCAATGTCAATATTTTTGGGAAGCTTTTCCGGCTCAAGATGGGAGAACTACATATTTATTTACTTACATGGACGCACAACCCCAACGCTTGAGTTTAGAGGCTTTATTTGAGGAATATTTACGCCTATTACCGGAATATCAAAGTGTGGAATTAAAGCAATTAAAATGGCAAAGGGCGCTGTTTGGTTTCTTTCCTAGTTATCGTCAAAGCCCCCTAAAAACTCCTTGGCATCGTATTTTACCTGTGGGAGATAGTAGCGGAAATCAATCACCTTTAAGTTTTGGCGGTTTTGGTGCGATGGTGCGACATTTGCACAGGTTAACTTTTGGCATTTTAGAAGCATTAAAAACTGATCAATTATCTGCATCGGCTTTAACTTTGTTGCAACCTTATCAACCAAATTTAAGTGTAACTTGGCTATTTCAACAGGCTATGAGTGTAGGGGTTGATAAAACAATAGCACTAAATCAAATTAATCAACTTTTGTCTGTGGTGTTTAATCAAATGCAACATTTAGGTGAACCAGTTTTAAAACCATTTTTACAAGATGTTGTGCAATTTTCGGCTTTGACGCAAACATTATTGAGAACTGGTTTGTTACATCCGGGTTTAGTGGCTAAAATTATTCCTCATGTCGGTTTTGGCAGTTTAATAGATTGGTTGGGACATTATGGAAATTTAGGAGTTTATTCTGCTTTATTTGCTTTGAGTCCAGTGTTAGAGAATTTAGTGAATAATTTACCACCGGAAAAACAATATTATTGGCATCGTTGGCAAGATGCTTGGAAATATGGTTCTGGTGGTGATTTTGATTTGTAATTACTTTAGATATCTCCGAAAATCAAACATTCATTATCTGAAACCCTTGTAGAGACGTTCTATGGAAAGTCTCTACATTCCAGAAAATATCTCGACACTCCGAGAAAATAAGTCGAAAAATAGAGCTTTGAGCTTAGGATATCAAGACTTACCGTGAAAAGTAAGATTCGTTGATAAATCAACATTTGGGGTTTTTCCTAATGCACTATTTTAGCCTTGCTATGCTAGTAGGTTGGAAGTAAGTAATCATGCAGAATAAATTACACAACTTCTTTCCCTGTTAAGAGTTCCCTGTTAAGAGTTCCCTCTCTCCATGTAGGAATTTAATTTTGCACGACTACTTAAATCAGCAAAATGCGAAGAGATGAGAAAGTAAACCCTTCTCATCCCTTTCACAATCTTAACTACCGATTCCCAATCTTCCAGCTAAAGCTGGAGTCAGGGGTAAAAGAGTGGTAATCATTAAAAACAAAGCTAAAAGCCCTAAAGCAGCCCGTGCATCATCAGGTTCGCTAATTTCATTTAAACTCGGACGCTCTGCACCTCTTTGTAGAAATACAATCACAATAAACCAGTACAAAGCTAGAGCATTACCTAAACCAACTAAACCTAATACCGCAAGAGTAGCAAAAGTTGCTCTACTAGCTGTTTTACGTCCATATATTGCCTGTACAATCCGTCCTCCATCTAATTGTCCGGCTGGCATTAAATTTAAAGCAGTGATTACCAAACCTAACCAACCGATCACGACTAGGGGATGAATATTTACCAAAGGTGCTTTGAGTGCCGAACCCAGGACAACCCGCGCTAAACTCCCGACTAAAATAGAACCTTGGAAAAACTGATTAGGTAATTGAAAGAAACTGCCAGAATTAGATAGTAGCAAACCCGCTACCAGCATGATTAGAGAAACTATTCCTCCGGCAGCAGGCCCGGCTAAAGCAATATCAAATAAGACTTTGCGATTGAGTAACAGGGACTCAAACCGGGTAATAGCGCCAAAAGAACCAATTTGTACTGCTGGGAGAAAGAAAGGCCAGCTGATTTTTACTTGGTGGCGACGTGCTAATATCCAATGACCAATCTCGTGAGCTACCAATATTGTCAGGATGCCCAAGGCGATCGGTAAAACTTCCTGATATCTGTTCAGGTTAGCAAAGAAATCAAAACCGAGCAGTAAACCCGCAGCCTCAAAGCTGGTAGCAATGGTGGCTACTAATAAAATCAATGCAAAGGCTTTTTGCGGTAACTGTGTCGGACGGGGGTCAGCAGTGCTAGGAAGAACAATCACTACTGGTTTACCATCTGTATTTTCCACTAAAAACAGCCGATATTTATCCCCCAAACGTTCTTGTAAGCTTTGAGTCAGCTTGTTATGAACCGCTTCTGGTTCTCCCCGCAAATTACCTTTGAAAATTGCCCCCTCTTGATAGGCGATCGTTTCTGTGGCAAAAAAGGTGTCAATACCAAAAATGCTTTTGATGGTGCTTAAGTCTGCTTCTGGTATTGGCATGAATTGGACTTCTGCCACAATGATATTTCCATTGGTGGTGGGTTCTGTCTCTGTAGACTCAGCCACCAGTCTTTCTGTTGCCCTTTGCTTGAGGATGGCATCTTGTCCAGCTTTGCGTAACTGTCTACCTAAAAAGACGTAAATCGCAGTCGAAGCAATCAACAAGAACAAGACAACGACAATGTTGACATAAATCCCAGCTGCAAACAAACCAAAGAATAACAGCCAGGGAGCCATCAATACTACCGACTGTAACCAGGCTAAGATTCCCAGCTTACCAAAAGGTCTGGCGCGATAAAAGCCCCAACCCAAAATGCCAAAAGCTACCAGCACGATCGCTGCAATTATAGGAGTTTCTGACGAAGTAAACATCTCCAAACCTTTGCTATTGAGATCAAGCCCGAATAAGTTCGGTTTCGTAGATACGATTAATTACTAATCTATAACGCCGCTTGTTATCTGCCCAAATATTGCGGTTTTAGGGGGCTGGGGTATTGGGGATAGAGATATGGGGACACTGTGACACTCCAGACGCTCCCAAAAAATCTGAGTAATTATGCCTGTATGACTTCTAAATTGCTGCTAATTCATCTTTTCGGGTATTTCGGTGCGAATATTTGACAAAATCTGAGATTTCAGCCTATAATTAAGCTAGGTTGAGCATTTTATCTCAATTACAAAGAACTTGTTTATAAAAGAATGTTTATAAAAATCCTCCTTGCACATTGGAGTGATAAATGCTAACGCAAAGGTGCAGATTTTATCTGTTTACTTTTGCGTTTTTATCTATGTAGGGTAAAATCAAATACATGATGAGCCATTTCTAATTTAGAACAAGGCGGTATTTCCCACTGTCTTCCTTCTCGGTCTAGGAATACGGCTTGATTGTTGTCAGATCCAAAACCTGCATTTGGTTGATCTATGGGGTTAGCAACTATGATATCTAATTTCTTAGTTTGCAATTTTTCCCGCGCTGGGGTGATAATATCGCCGGTTTGAGCAGCAAAACCAATCAAGATTTGTGGCGGTTGTTTGCGTTTACCTAATTCTGCCACAATATCGGGGACGGGAGATAAAGGTAAACTTTCAGCGAGCGATCGCTTGGGCAGCTTTTCAGTAAAATAATCTCTAGGCTTGACATCTGCCACAGCTGCGGACATAACTATCAAATCAGCATTAGGCAAATATTCCAGCATTGCTTGGTGCATTTCTTCAGCTGAAATCACAGGAATCGCTTGCACTCCCAAAGGTACAACCCAACTAGCCGGAGTATGTACTAAAGTGACCTCTGCACCTCTGTGTAAGGCAGCTTGAGCTAAAGCTAAACCCATTTTACCCGTTGAGGGATTGCCAATAAATCTGACTGGGTCAAAATGTTCTCTTGTTCCCCCAGCACTAATTAAAACTTGCTTACCGGTTAAATCCCGCTTACCTTGAGTATGCAGTAAAGATTGAATATGGGTGAGAATTTCTGACGGTTCTGCCATTCTACCAGCACCGACGCGATCGCACGCCAATAACCCCGTCCCTGTTCCCATACCATGAAACCTAGCATCTGTTAACAATAGTTGCCAATTTCTCTGTACTGCTACCTGTTCCCACATATCCGTATTCATTGCTGGGGCTAGTAATACTGGACATGTAGAAGCCAACACGGTATTAGTCAGTAAGTTATCCCCCATGCCATAGGCTAACTTAGCTAAAGTATTGGCTGTCAAAGGTGCAATCACAATTAAATCAGCCCATTCCCCCAACTCAATATGCAACGGACGAGTATAAATTGGTTGCCAGAAATCAGCATCAGTATAAGCACGGTGGCGGGATAAAGTCGCTAAAGTCAAAGGTGTGATAAACTCTTGAGCAGCATCTGTGAGTATCACTCTCACTTCCACCCCAGTTTTGAATAAAGTCGAAACCAACTCACACACCTTATAGGCAGCAATCCCACCACCTACACCAATCAGCACCTTTTTTGCTACTTTCCCATTTTCAGAAGCTATCATGAGTATTTTTGGCTTAATTCCTGAGCTTTTTTCATCTTAGCGACTCAAACCCCATGAACGGAGATGAGGGGGATGAGGGGGAGGGAAGACGCGGAGAAATGAGGAGGTTGAAGAAGATGAGGAAGACACGGGGAGGGGAGAGGGGAGAATATTCAATTTTGGATTTGCGATTGTGGATTTTAGATTGTTCCATTCAAAATCTAAAATCCACAATCTAAAATCTTTTCTGTCCCCGCGTCCCCGCGTCCCTGCGTCCCCTCTACCCCCTGCCTCCTACTTAAGCCTCATCGTAAGGTTCTAAATCTAAGAGGTGAAGATAAGGTTCAACTAACTCTGGACGCTGAAACGCTATTGCTCGCAGTAGATGCCAATCGTCTAAACCCTCAAAAGCATTGCTGTAATTATCCATTTCTAGACGTGTAGCTAGTTGTTCTACATCTGCTGCGGTCATGGCAGCAATTTCTTTTTTAGAAATGCTCAAAGTCTTCATTATGCTTGCCCCTCCCTTTTGCAGCATTCGCATTCAGCCTGGGGTGGAGGTAAGATAAATGCATCCACCCAATCTATATTACTAATGAAAGGAGAGAATTTTTGTAAAAATTTTTCTGTTTTCTCCTTAATTTTGTAAAATAAATGTAACCTATTCTAACTAATTCTGGTACGAACAAAATTTTGTAGCAGGGCCAACATCTCTAAATTTATATCATGTCCTGTGTCAAATTCATGATAGTCTACTGCTACTCCTAGAGATTCTAGCGTTTCTTTAGCCTTGACAGCAGCTTGTAAAGGTACTACTTGATCCTGTCGGCCATGCATGATTAATGTAGCTGGCAAATCTCCGGGTGTACTCACTGTACCTGCACCTGGTTGTAAATAACCACTCATCACCACTAAACCAGCAAAGGGTAATGTTAAACCTACATCTAAAGTCATTGCCCCACCTTGAGAAAATCCACTTAAAATTGTGCGGGACAAAGGTATACCTGTATTACTTTCCAGAGATAACAGCCATTCTATGAGCAGTTGTCTACTTTCTGCCAATCCCTCATACATGTTCTCTGTACGTAAGTCATACCATGCCCTACCATTAGCAGCATAGGGGTAAGGATATGGGGCATGAGGAAATAAAAACTCATAATTAGGCAAATTAAAGTAGGGCAATAGGGATGCTACATCTTGAGCATTTGCACCCCAACCATGTAGGGTGACGATTAAACCTGTGGGTGTCTGTCCTGTGCTGGGAGAAACTCTTATAAAGTCTAAAACTTTATCCATAAGTCTGAAGTTATTATTTAGTTTGGACTAGCATTGTATCCTACTATAAAAAATTTATTCTGAGTTAGGTATTTTGTAAAATAGTAAGATGCGTTGCCTAACGCACCAATAAAAATTAGCTCAAAACTAGCTCAAATATTTGCAGATATAGGAATCCGGTTTGATTTTTGAAAAAAATCAGTACAACTCCTTCTCTCTTCCCTGTTCCCTGTTAAGAGTTCCCTTGCCTACAGAATTAATTTCACAACTCAAATCGGACTGCTATAGTTCTTTCTTGTCAAGATTTGGATAACAGATTTTATTGCAGGATGCTATGCATTAGCAGAACTTTCGCTCGGTATTTTTTGCTGGGAAAAGAGTATTTAATTTATTGTAAAAAATATGAAACCAGATGAAAGACTTTTAATTTTTTATAAAAAATATGAAAACAGATAAAACACTAAAGCAGAAAGTCTCAGGTAATAACAGGACAGTTAGGATAGTAAAAAATAGTTTGTTATTTTTTATACCGTTTTAATTTAAAATCATTACAAAACTGATTTGTTAATTATTTATTGAGTAAAAATAAATACAGCATCTTCGGTTTACAAATCTAGCAAGTTGGACAATTATAAGCAAGCAATACATAAAAAATAACAACAATACCTGAGCAAACCACAGATACGTCTAACCGCGTTATTGAATCCACAAACTGATTTTGTTGTCAACTTAATACACAACCTCCTAAAAATTCAGCTTGATCAATTAACTATTATCTTCTAATCAATGAAACCAGGAGACTAGATATGCCGATGTTTATTAAAAACACATTACTAATTTTACCCCTGAGTATTTATGTTCTGGCTTGCTTTTATTTTGGTACTACTTTTACAAGTGAAGAAACAGAATATTACCAAAAACTAATTCTGTGTGGGGCATCCATCCTCAGTAATTTTTACGTTTTGTACTACCATTACACCACCCCACCACACCCAAAATTTTTGATGCTACCCAAGCGGAAATTATCAATCAGAACTCACGTCATTTCTGGCAGCATAGAAGTCGTATTTGGTGTGATTGCATTTTTTAGTAGTAGTCCCGAAATACCTGCTACAATCATGGCACTATCAGCCATAATCGGTCATGTCACGTCCTCTTTTTACCAAACACCAATTGTTTTCGGCTCTAAGAGTGCAATGATTCCCGGATATTTATTCTTTGTGAGTTTACACCTTTATACTGCCATTCATCTGCTCTTAGAACCAAGTTCAAATTTTTGGTTAATCAACACTTTCTTAGTTCTCAGCACCTACGTTTGGTGTAGGGTATTTTACTTTATCTTTACTGTGTTTGGACTGTTTAAAGATAATCTTTATTCTGCTTCTATTCTGGCGGCTGGTGTTTTGATATTACCATCTGTGTTAGGTGCTGCTGGTAATTTGTTGTTTATCCTTTTTGTTTTGGGATATAACGCTCTTTATAAGTTAATTATGAAGCCCACACCAGCAGAATGGATCAGTTGGACAAAAGAAAGTCAAAGACAAACTTTAATTGATGAAGATGCGAGAGAATTATGGTTAAATAATAACCTATCAATCAAAGCTGATGAACTTGATGATCAAGCAGTAGCCGCCGCAGTTTTTGAAAAGTTGGATATAGATAAAACTGGAACTTTAAGTAAAGATGAGTTGAGAACTCTTTGGCACGAGTGGCAAGTTCCAGATTGTTTTATCAATGATTTTCTGGCTCGAAATACAGAATTGAATGCATTTAGTTTTAGTGATTTTTATGAGCAAATCTGGCAGATTAAAGGGGTCAAAGAACGACTAGGAAGAGAAGCTCTGAAGTTAGAATATTTAAGTAAGGGTAAAAATATTAGCAATGAAGAAAAATGCAAACTAATTTTCGAGCAAATAGATATTGATCAGACTGGTTACATTGAAGAATTTGAGTTAAAAACTCTATTGCTAGAATGGGGATTACCTTCTAGTGAGGTTGAAGAATACATGAGAAAATATGATGAAAATAAAGACTTGAGAATTTCCTTTGAAGAGTTTTTAAAAATGCGTCCAATTTGGGATTTTGCCTACTCTGATATAATTCTGGCAACCTAATTGAAGGAAAAGGGCATTGCTGTTGAAAATATGAATTTGTTTCACGTATTCGTGGTTAGTCATTCCCGCGAGGTAGGGACAAACTTCCAAAGAAAAAGAAATGCTAATTTGTTATTTCCTCTTTGGGATTTCATATTTTGATACAGCAATGCCATCTTTTGAATAGTACAATCATGGAGTCGGAAAATTTTAAGGATTCAGAATCCAGAATCCAGAATTAGAGAGAATGGGAGAATCAAGCTAAATGATTTTGACTAAATATTACTAATTTCTATTCTCACTCCTGAATTATTACGGAAAATTTATGAGTTTTATCTATTGACTAATACTAATAATTCTGTTATTGTGAAATTGATAAGGAAGAACTATAGCAATCCTAAATCATTTATGAACGCTACCTGTTCCCTGTTCCCTTCTTTCCAAAAGTCAGTTCACAACTCAGATCGGATTGCTATATGTGCAAATATTTAAGCTACTGTAAAATACAGCAGGTTTGAGGTAAATAAAGTATAAATTTTCCGTAATAATTC
>DATGXQ010000321.1:0-15365 GCA_035298905.1 Nostocaceae cyanobacterium
ATTATGGTGAGAGTAATTAATTTTGTAAGTTGGTTCGGCTTTTGTTTCGCTACTACTAGGCGTAGCAGTAGCGGGGTTAAGAGTTGATTGAAGTCCCGATAATCGTCTGGCATTATACTCTTCTACCAATCGCAAATTCTGGATTCTCTGTTGTTCTTCAACCATCAAATTGCCAAATTCAATCAAGCGAGCAAGTCGAAAATCTGGCTTTTGAAAAATTGGTTGTCCTTCCGAGCTATTAACTACGCGAGAAGACACTTTTTCCACACCTACTTGATGAATGAAATGACGCACTTGTTCATCATAAATTCTCGATCGCAATGCCCCAAAAAAGTCAATAGATTGATTGATAAAATTATCGACTAATTGTTCAATTTCATGCGGCGGTAGCCCATCTTCAGAGAAAATACCGCCAACAATACCGATTTTATCTTGTCGATCGGGTTCCCAGTAAAATTTTTCCATCCTACCATCTCTAATTAATGGCGCGTAAAGAGTAGATAAGTCATTTCCGGTTACGATAATCGGTACTCGATGAATGGGAGTAGCATCATAACTACCGGGAAGTTGTACGTTAGTAGGATTATCCGCAATATTCATTAGCGTAGCGTTCACCAACTGGGTATTCACGGTATATTGAGTACCTTGATCGAAGCGTCCTGCACCTGCATCTAAATCGTTGATCATGATGGCAGTCATTTTGCCGCGTACCCGAATTAATTCGGCGGCTTCTCGATAACGTAAACGCAGTAAACGCGCTGGATCTCCCGCATCTGGGCTTTCTAATTCTCCCCCGGAAATGTGTACTGCTTCAATACCCATTTTTTTGAATACTAATTCACATTGAAAGGATTTTCCTTCTCCTTTGCGTCCGTGAATTCCCAGAATTAAGGGTACTCTGACTCCAGGAATATCTAGAAAGTTTTTGGTGATATGAACGGCAAGTTTGTCAAGAAACCTGGGGGAGATGTAGTAGGTCATTAGTTTGATTGTTGGCAAGAATAGTTACTTGTTAAAATTCTATGACAAATTGTTACACTATTGCTTTCAAGTTTTGAGCAGCTTGGTTGAGTTTTTGAATTCCGATTTTAGTTTGAGTAATCCCAGTGGCAGTTTCTCCTGCTCCTTGGTTGAGGCTGTTCATTGCTTCTACTACTTGCTCGATCGCGATCGCTTGCTGTTGTGCAGTTAGGGATATTTGTTGAGCGCTTACTACAATATCATTAATAGCTGTTAGGGAAAGTTGTTGCTTGCTTAAAATTACATCGTTAATTGCTTGAGTTACGTTAGTAAAAGCTTCGGCTGTTTCTTGAGAAAGCTTGATTCCTTCTTCTGCTGTTTTTCTACCTTCATTACTTACCGTAACAGTGGAATCGATCGCTGATTGGATGCTGATAACTAAGGTATTTATTTTCTGCGTCGATTGTTTACTTTGGTCTGCCAATTTGCGAATTTCCGCCGCAACTACGGCGAATCCTTTGCCATATTCTCCTGCGCGAACTGCTTCTACAGCAGCATTGAGAGCCAGCATATTTGTTTGACTGGCTAGGTCGCTGACAATGTTAATAATCGTACCGATTTGGTTAGTTTGTTCGTTTAAGTGTATTGTTTGTTGTGCGATCGCTGCTACTTTTTTTTTCAAATCAGACATTTCTTCTAAAGTTCGTTTTACCGTCAGATTTCCTTTTTCAGCTAAGTTTAAAACTTCATGCGCTGCGGCTGATGATGATTCCGCTAAATCTAGTAACTGACGTGCATTCTGCGCCGATGACTCTGCTTGTTCGGCAGAAGTTCTGGAAGATGCGCCTAACTCAGTCATGGTACTGGTAGTTTGATTAACAGAAGTAGCTTGCTGAGTAGCAACTCTTTCTTGTTGCTCAACTGTAGAAGCAATTTCAGTAGTAGAAGTAGTAATGTTATAAACAATATGATTGATTGATTTAGTAGTTTGTCTGGCAATAACAGCAGCGATCGCGCTGACAATTAAAGCAGTTATTCCAGTTCCGAGCAACAAGGCAATTAGTAGTTCTCTTTGTGCTTTAAACGCCGTTTCTGCATTATTATCGACTACGATCGTCCAATTTAAGTTAGGCATTCCTACTAGTGGAGGGGTAGGAGCAGTGGCTAGCACTTTTGCAGTTTTGTCAGTTTGAGAAAAAAGAAGCCTAACATCTGCTTGTTTTGCTGCTTGTAACTGCGTCCATACGGGATACTCTAACTGGATATTTTGACCGACTTCTTTGGCATTGGCACTTACGAAAATTGTACCAGCCTCATCAAGTACGTGCGATTGCTGCTCTCCGTTAGTAAGATTTTGAATGCGTTGTTGAATAAACTTAACAGGTAATCGCGATCGCGCTACTCCAACGATCTTACCTGAGACTATATCTCTGACTGGTGCTGCCAAATAAATTGACCAATCACCATTTGACTGCGAAGCTTTTGGATAACTTATTATAGGACGTTCTGTTTTAATCACTTCTTGAAAATAGTCTCGATCTCTATGATTACCTGTTACTTCTCCTCTTGATTTGACAATTAAATTTCCCGATAAATCAAAAATAGCAATGTTATCGTATACTTGATAATTATCTATATAACGATTCAGCGTTTCCTCTTTTTCTTGTTTAGATATAAGTTGATTGACGCTAGAATTGGCAAACATTGGTAAATTCGCGATCGCTTGAATATCTCCATAGCGCTCGAACATAAAGCGACTGAGCTTGTCTGCCACTTCCACCGCATAAGCTTTTTGGAATTGCATCACATCTTGGGTAATCGTGCGGTTGGCAAAGTGGTAAGATACAATGCCGATGGCCATTACGGGTAATGTACCAAGAGCGATCGCAAAACCGATCGCTTTTGTTTGTAAAGATAGTTTCGCCAACATTATTGTTTATTTATAGATAGCTGTAAAAGTACATATTAATTATTTTTAAATTAATTTTTATATTTATCATATTAAATCATTTGCCATCCTATTTTATCATAAGTAAAAACACCTTTTAGTCAAAAAAACTTAGATACGTTCTAAGATTTGTTACATCTAAATTAATAATAAATTTTATATTTTAAATTAATCTCACAATAGCCATATTACCTTATGGTGAAACACGTTAAAGACGATCGGGCTGCGCTCAGTTCGTTTAATAAAGCTGAATTCGACATATTCAGCTATTTTATTGCTTAAATTGGATATTTTATCTATTTTTTTATCTTTTTTTCCAGCTAACGCTCTCTAGTTACATCAGAGGCTACTAAAAAAATTTTTTATCAAACCCCTTTACAAAACGAAACAAAAGCTCTAATCTAAAGACAGGTAGAGAAAACACTACCTCGTACCTCGAAAAATACATAGCAATTATCCAAACATGACCACCACCATTCAACGTCGCGAAAGCGCCAACCTGTGGGAACGGTTCTGCTCCTGGATCACCAGCACCGACAACCGCCTATACATCGGCTGGTTCGGCGTTCTGATGATCCCGACCCTCTTAACCGCCACCACTTGCTACATCATCGCCTTCATCGCTGCACCTCCAGTAGACATCGATGGAATCCGCGAACCCGTAGCTGGTTCTCTGTTGTACGGAAACAACATCATCTCCGGTGCTGTTGTACCTTCTTCTAACGCAATCGGTCTGCACTTCTACCCAATTTGGGAAGCAGCCAGCTTAGACGAGTGGCTGTACAACGGCGGCCCATACCAGTTGGTAATTTTCCACTTCTTGATCGGCATCTTCTGCTACATGGGCCGTCAGTGGGAACTGTCCTACCGCTTGGGTATGCGTCCTTGGATCTGCGTAGCGTACAGCGCACCTGTATCTGCAGCTACCGCAGTATTCTTGATCTACCCCTTAGGACAAGGCAGCTTCTCCGATGGTATGCCTCTGGGAATCTCTGGCACCTTCAACTTCATGATCGTGTTCCAAGCAGAGCATAACATTCTGATGCACCCCTTCCATATGTTGGGTGTAGCTGGTGTATTCGGCGGTTCTTTGTTCTCCGCAATGCACGGTTCTTTGGTAACTTCCTCCTTGGTGCGTGAAACCACCGAGAACGAAAGCCAAAACTACGGCTACAAGTTCGGTCAAGAAGAAGAAACCTACAACATCGTAGCCGCTCACGGTTACTTTGGCCGTTTGATCTTCCAATATGCTTCGTTCAACAACAGCCGCTCTCTGCACTTCTTCTTAGGTGCATGGCCAGTAGTTGGTATTTGGTTCACCGCTCTGGGTGTGAGCACGATGGCTTTCAACCTGAACGGTTTCAACTTCAACCAATCCATCATTGACTCTCAAGGTCGTGTAATTGGTACTTGGGCTGACATTATCAACCGCGCTAACTTGGGTATGGAAGTAATGCACGAGCGCAATGCTCACAACTTCCCTCTCGACTTGGCGGCTGGTGAAGCTGCTCCGGTGGCTTTGACTGCTCCTGCTATCAATGGCTAATTGCTAGAAAGCTAGCTAACTAAATAACAAAAAGGCGCTCTCTAAAAAGGGGGCGCTTTTTTGTTTTGGCTGTTTGTTTTTGTAGGGGCGGGTTTAGAGGATAATCTATGATTCCCACAGATAACTTCGTTACAAAACCCGCCCTTACTATGCCATCGGTTGTGCAAGAATTGGATTCTGGATTGTCTGTTGGAATTGTTGGTTAAAATTTAACCGCAGATGAAGAAGGATGAACGCAGATGAACGCAGATAAGATTTATTGTTGTGAAATATTGCCTAGCTATTTTTTACCACAGATGTCCACAGATAAACACAGATGTAGGCGAAGCCTTCCCGCAGGGTACACAGATGTAGATATAGGTTTACTGTGGTGAGGCAGATATTTTTTTGGACTGAATGTATGATTTGAATATAGCGTTGAACTGAAAGTGCGATCGCTCTCCTATTTCCACTTTCTCGACTAAGCTTCGTCGTCCTAGTGATTGGATGGCTTGCCAGCATTCGGATTTGGATAATGTGCTATTGGCAGGTTGTTGGGAAATGTCTACGGCTTCAGATTGACTGGCTAACCAGTAGCTTACTTGTTTTTCTGAGTCAGATAAACGCTCTAACTGAGATTCTAATAGTGGTTCTATGTCACCTAAATAAATATCATTCTGTTCTGCCAAAAATTGAGAAACGCTACCGTTACATAATTCCTTAATTGTGGCAGCGATCAGATTTAACCAGCAAGGATGACTTTGATAACGATTAATTAATTCTGGCCATTTATCTTCATCAGTTAATCCTTTTTGTCTCAATATTTCTTCTGCTTGTTCTCCTAATCCTTTCAAATGTAAGGTTTGCACGGAACGATTTTCTGCTTTTAATGTAGCAACTTCTCTAGGCTTTTCCCAACTGAGTAGAATTAAACAGCTTTGATGAGATGAGGTAGCAACTTGTTTAAAGAATTTGCCGTAATCTTCATATCCTGGTAAATATTGTCCTGCCAATTGATTACTTTGAAAAAGATTTTGTAGGTCATCAAGGATGACTAGACAGCGAAAGCCGCGAAAGTATTCGATAACTGTGGTGAATGGGGTTTGTTGCGACTGGGAAAAAAATTGTTTGAGTTGGTTTTGCAGTGCTGAGAGTGTGGGAGTGTCACTAAGGTTTTGCCAAATAATGTAATCGAATTCGGTTTGGATTTGTTCGATGAGTTTAAGCGCGATCGCACTTTTGCCAATTCCACTTAATCCGTATATGGTTATCAAGCGTGTACGTGCTTCACAAATGGACTGTCTGAGAGTGGATAGTTCGGATGTGCGATCGTAAAAGCTAGTTAACTCTGGTGCTTCTGTTAAATCGATGATTTGCGATCGATCTTTGCTTTGGGGAGAGTTGGGGGGAGAGTGCGATCGGGTTTGCTTATCTTCTATAGTTTGTATTAATTGCCCACCAATGTTAACATTATCAATTTGTAATAAACAGTGACCTAATTGGGAATTTTGAGAAACTTTATGTTTTTTCTCTAACTTAGAACGAAAATTATGTTTATTTAGGTCTTCTCCTAATTCTTCCCGCAACTTTTCCCATAACTTAGCAGCTTCTTTTTTAATATGAGATTCACTGCAATTATATTCTGTAGCAATTTGAGGATATTTTTTTCGTTGCCAAACGCCTGTTAATATTGCTTCTTGTATAGGTGTGATATGTTCTTCAGTTTTATCAAAAATTAAGTTATCTGCCCACTGTAATATATCTTCGATATTATTCATACATAGATACAGACATATATTTTGCGTAATATATCCTACTAAATCCTACTTTGTCAACTTAATTATACCAATTCCTACTAATTTTATTCAGGATACCTATAAAAATTGGGTACTAAAGTCTACTATTTTGAGTGGTCAATGGGAAATTGGAGCAAATAAAATTGGGGAAGCAGGCGCAAGCGCATTGAACAAAGCTTAGGTGAGTTTATGAATTACAGCGATTATGCCGATAAGGGTCAAACCCAAGTAATGACCTTGTTAAAAGAAAAATTATCAGCAGAGCAATGGAGAGAAGCAGATGATCTTACAAAAATTATTATGCTTAAAAATTCTAATCATAAAGATGGAAACTACTTATCATTAGATGTGGAGAATTTGCCTGTAGAATTTATTAAAGAAATTGATCGATTATGGCAAACCCATAGTAATTATCATTTTGGTTTCAGTGTTCAGAAAAGGATTCTTAAATACAGAAATTATTCCGATTTTATTACCAATGTTGGATGGCATAAAGGAGATTTATGGTTAAGCTATTCCGATCTCTGTTTTAGTACAGCTGCTCCCGAAGGACATTTACCATACTGCGGGTGGAACTTTTGGCAAGCAGTATATGTAGGCTCATCTTCCAGCCACTCATCTTCTCTTCATCAAACACATTCCCATAGACCTCATTATCATGCACCTCATCGACATAATTCTGGTGAAAGTTCTGGTGGTGCTGGTGCTGCTATTGGAGCAGCTGCCTTAGCAGCTGCTCCTTGGTTAATAGGAGCAGCAGTAGTTGGTGGTGCTGGTTATTTGATTTATCGTGAAGCAACTAAAGGAGAAAGAAAAAGGAAGGAAAGATTAGAAAGAGAAGAACAAGAAAGACAGGAGAAACAAAGAAGATTAGAGGAGGAAAATAGAGTACAGAAAAATATTGAGTCTCTTTTATGTTTGCTCTAATAGTACAAGGAAAAATTCTATCGAACCATTGTGATATATATGGGTTAGTTAAATATGTGTATCGTCCTTATACTTGCAACAATTGCCGCATTTTCAATAAGTATTTTTTCGGGAATTAGTTTATTTCTTCAGGATAACAATGATAATGCCGATGGATTGTTAATTATAGGATTTATTAGCGGCTTAATTTTGGTATGGGCATACAAAAGCATAAGTTGTTAAAAGTAGAATAAATTATTGAATAATTATACATTAGTTAGGAGTTATGATAATCTATGTTGAGTAACAATAATCTTGATTTAAATGATATTAGTAGATTTGCAGATACGGTAAAAAGGATTGCATTATTAGATGTTGGCGAAGCCACAGATTATATGACTCGCAAGGCTGCCATTAGTTCTATCCGATCTTACCAAAAACATATTTCCCCCAGAAAAGGCTTTGCTTGTGCTTGTCGAATTATTTATGGTGAATCCTGTTCTGAAAGAATCAAAAATATAATTCAAGAAGTTGGTTTATTTAATGCGGGTCCTTTAGCTCGTCAGCAGTTTGCTTTGTGTCGAAATGCTAGTTTGTTAATCAAAACACAGTATAGTAGTAGAGATTGTGATGATGCTAGTTTGTTAATTAATACATATTATTCCGTAAATAAAAGTAACTGTTGCATTGATGGCTGTATTGCTATTGATGGTATTGGTACTTGTTGTATGGCTTTATCCTCTTAATCAATTTTGTGCGAAGCAAATCGATGATAAAAGCGCATACCCACTAGAATAAAATTCCTTAAATTACCCAAAATGATTACTGAATTAGACCGAGTTGCTTTAACTAAAGATTTACCAGAATATAATTTAAAAACAGGTGATATTGGCACTGTCGTATTAATCCATCAGGAAGGTTTGGGATATGAAGTAGAATTTATGACACTAACAGGAAAAACGATTACAATTATTTCTTTATTTAGTTCTCAAGTGCGTGCGATCGGAGATAGAGAAATTGCTCAAGCGCGAATTCTTTCATAATCATTAAGTTGTTTTAGTAAAAGTGCAAAGCAAACCAGAAACCGGGTTTTTCCAAAAAACCCGGTTTCTATACCAAAGTCCGATCGCCCTTCGTTCTAACCTATCTATTTCTTTAACAACTCCTTCACCCAAGCCTTATCATCTTCTGATAAAGCAGGAACAATTTCTGAGTTATAATCAACTCGATAATCATACCCTGCTTTATCATAAATTTCAGTAAATAATCCTTGTAAATTAACCATTGGCTCTATATCTTCTGAACGCAAAGGCAAAGCAAAATTAGGGAGAGAATCTTTTAAATTAAAAGCATATAGTTCAGCTTGCGGTCGATGACTATGACGACTAACTAAAACTCGATAATCTGACTGAATATCATTTTCTAAAATAGGCATCGACTGAAAACTTCTAATTAAATCAATTTCTACTAAATTAGTTAAACTTCCTAAAATTCGCTGACGTTTATGCAAATAACTATCTCTTCCTTCTCCAGCACGTTTATTAACAGGGGATAAAATTTCCACTACGCTAATAACTAAACCTGTCCCTCTATCTCTCACTTCTAAATAATTTTGTTTGATTTTTTCAGGCATCGGAACAGTAACCGTCATTGGTTGAACGGATGATGAAGCAACAGCTACAGCAATTTCAGAAAGGGATTGATTAGTATTGGAAGGCTGACGTTTGACTGCTAAATCAGGAACGCCCACTAATAGAGAATTATCGCCATTAGAGGAATTAATTTCATAAATGCGCTTTTCAATAGCAACTTCATATTTAGGACGAACTTGAGGAACTAAAGAATCTGCAAGTGCCACAATTAACCGACTATGAACTTCCGGCCAAAAATCAGGATGTTCCAAATAAGGGTCAAAGCCTGGAAAAGGTGAAGGCATTGATTTAACTCCTATCAATGCAACTCGCAATTTAATACGCTCAACCAATTATAGCAATCTTAAACTTCACATTAAATTTATCATAAGCCATCAATCCCAATGTTTAGTCAACCAGAAACCCGGTTTTTCTAAAAAACCGGGTTTCTTTGCCACAGTTCGAGCTAAAATAAAAGCACTTTCCTTGTAAAACCGCTTTAAATTTGGCAATTTTATGACATAAAGGGTCGAATCGCTCATGCTTCAAACGAAAAAAAAACTCACTCTAGAAGAATTTCTCGCTTTACCAGAAGGCGATGTAACTTATGAATTGGTAAATGGTGAGGTAATACCAAAAATGTCACCGAAGTTATATCACTCCAGACTCACAAAGGTAATGCTGAGACTGTTAGAAGAATGGGGTAAAGATAAGGGTGAAGTTGGGGTAGAATGGGCGATCATATTAACGCGACAAGGAGAAAACTGGGTACCCACACCAGAACTTTTATATGTTTCTGATCAGAGGTTAGCACCTGATTGGGTGGAAAATGAAGCTTGTCCAGTCCCGCCAGAATTGGTAATCGAAATTATTTCACCCGGACAAACTTTTGGGCAATTAGCTGCTAAAGCAAGAGATTATTTAGATGCAGGGGTATTGCGAGTTTGGGTAGTGGATAGTCAAGCCAGAAGCATTACGGTTTTTTATCCAGATGCGCCACCGCAAACTTATATGGAAGATACACCACTAATTGATTCTCTGTTTGAAGGTTTGGAAATTACATCTGAACGGGTTTTTCAATTGGCACGTATACCAAGGTAAGCAATTAAAATTTTGCTAATTATGAGTATTTCTCAAAAAAAGCTGTTGAAATATATTTTACAATTTATTTTAGGTCTTGGTTTATTACTAATTCTAGCAGGTGGGCTTCATTTCCTATTCAGTCCTAACAAATCATTTGTTCAATCTACTGTTTCTACATCTTCTACCTCAGTGAATTTTTCATCCACCTGCGGTAGTCCTAGTAGTGGCCCAACTGATAACCCGATCGTCACTAGGTACGGTAAGAATGCTTATCCTTGGACTGATAATATCAAATGGAACTGCGTTTATAACATTAATGATTTCCCAGGTTCTAATATGGTTAACCGTTTTAATGCTGCTCGCGATGCAGCATTTGCTAACGGTGGTGGAGTAGTTTATTTTCCCTCTGGAACTTATAATTTTACAGATAATATTTTCTTGAAAAATGGTGTATCTATTCGTGGAGATAATCCTTCGGTAAGAGATGCGAAATCAGATTCTTATCAACCACCCAGTCAGTTAGTTTTTCCTAAATATGAACCAACATTATCTGGTAATGGTACGCCTAATAATACAGCATTTAAAAAAATATTAACTACTTCACCCGATTCAGATAGCAATTTCGCTGTTGTGAATTTGGATATTAATAGAGCAGGAATTAAGTTATTAGGTGATATTGATAATGGGAAAAAGCAGAATATCCTGGTGTTTGGAACTCGCACTAATAATGTTGCCGATCCTAGTTCTCAAGTACCGGATACCTCTTTTCAAGATGCCTGGTTTCGATATAGCGATCGCTTTACAGCTAATATCGCTATCAACGCTTACGCTAATGTTTTAGTTGCTAACAATCGTTTGAATGATGCTATCACTGACAACTACGAACAACCTGGTTACAAAGTAAAACCAATCGCCGGACAAGGAGAAGAAGTTATTACTTATCCAGAAGGTAGTAAAGTTCCTTTCCACTATGGTAATCACTATGGAATTATAGTAAATCGTTCTAAACCAGGGGGCTTTGCATTAGCAGGAGAACCGAAAACAGAACCGGGACTATTTCGTAAGGGTATTGTGATTCGAGATAATTGGGTTTTTCACACTATGCGAGTTGCTATTCACGCAGCAAGTGATGGTTTACTAATTAAAGATAATCAAATTTTGGACGAACCAAATAAACAGTGGTGGACAGATCCCGCAGGAATTAGACAACCTAGAGGTGCTGTTACTTATGAAAATCGTGCGATCGATTGGTCTGGTTGGAATGTACAAATTGAAGGAAATAATTATCAAGTTTACAGACATCGAGTAATGGATACCAAGTATCTTAGCGTTGATGGAGAAGGAATTCTAATTCAGGAATGTTGTGGAGGTAGTCAAATTAATGGAGTAAGCATTATTAAAAATGAAGGAAATGCTTATATTGGTTTGTACAAAGTTCCTGGAATACGAAATGTTCAAATTAGAGAAAATAGATTATTAGATAATAATACGCCAAATTTTCCTTTTATCTACGTAAATGCCAATACCAATAATTATTCTAGTTCGATGGAAAATGTAATTATTGAAAATAACTCCTTAATGGGAGGTATTCGCGGTATAGCTACTTTAGGAGGAAGTGGTAATATAATTAGAAATAATATTGGCAATAATACTGGTGCTATCGAGTATTCTTGTAATGTTGTATTACAAGGAAATATCGGCTTTAGCGTGGAACCTTGTTCGAGAGTAGGTTCATCCAATCAGCCAGTAAAATAATTAAAAATTTTAATCAACCATCAGACAATAAAAAGTTAATGCTGTGTTACCGTAAACTTTTTGCCGACAAATTTCTAGAGATAGGATAGGGTTGGTAAGCACGCGATCTGGACTGTGTTCAACCGCCATTTCACCGTTTTCATCTAGTAGCTGATATTCTGCGATCGCTGATAAGACAGGCTGATATAATTCACTGGCGTATGGGGGATCGAAATAAATGCGATCGAACTTTTGTCCTGCTAAAGTTTTTAATTTCTGGACAACATCCCCTCTCAACACCTGAAAATTTTGCCCTGATTGAGCGACTTGCTGCCAATTTTGTTGGATAGTGGTACAAGCGGCATTGGCTTTTTCAATTCCAACTACGTAACTAGCGCCTCGACATAAAGCTTCCGCACCCATTGAACCAGTCCCGGCGCACAAATCTAACAAGCGACATTCTTCGATCTTACCTTGCCAAATATTGAAAACAGCTTCTCTTACTCGTCCTAAAGTGGGACGAGTAGCTTGTCCAGCTAGGGTTTTGAGTTGTCGATTACCATAAATTCTCAAGCTCATTTTGGTGAGTTTTGAGTTAGTTTATAATTGTATATGCACCGGTAAAATGTTGATATGTAAAGGCTATCCGAAAAATCTGTTTTGGGTTTTTTAACCACAGATATCCACAGATGAACACAGATGAACACAGATGAATTAAAGAGATATCTTACATTTTCGGATAGATTCTCAGATTTCAACGTTTTTGTGCTAATGCTGGAGTTTGTACTAAACTGACAAAGTTGGATAATATTTGCAATCCAGTAGTAGAAGATTTTTCGGGGTGAAATTGCACTGCCATTATGTTATTTTGTGAGTTGCTACTGCCTGTGGCGGAACAACGTATGGCGGCTGTTACAGTTTGGCTACCATGAGTTACATTCGCCGCCGATACTTTTTTATCAACAGGATCTACATAATAGGAATGAACGAAATAAACCCAAGGATGAGAAGATAAATTTTGCCAAAGAGGACAGTTTGATTGGGTAATCTCTAGTTGATTCCAACCCATGTGCGGAATTGTTAATTCTGGTTCGGTACGAAAACGTCGCACAGTACCGGGTATAATGCTTAAACCAGGTTCTTGGCCTTCTTCGCTACTATCAAATAAGATTTGCAAACCAAGACAAATGCCTAAGAAGGGTTTACCGCTACTAATCGCATCTTTGATCGGTTGTACCAAATCGCGCGATCGCAAATGTTGTACCGCCGGATCGAAAGATCCCACTCCTGGTAATACCACCGCATCCGCCTGTTCTATCTCTTTGGCAGAATCCGTTATCTTAGGGATGGCACCAGCTTTTTCCAACCCTTTGCAAACTGAGTGCAGATTACCCATGTCATAATCCACGATAGCGATAATTGACATTCACCCTCCCGCGCTCAAGCTTTGATGACCTACTCCATTTTAGTTTGATATGACTAAAAAAATCCTACTCACCTCGTTTACTACTTGGCGATCTCACCAAAAGTCTAATTCATCTGATGATTTATTGAGCGAGGTTGCCAAAAGCGTACAGGCGAATTCTGCTGCTACATCTCAATCTTTAACTTTTTTGAGGCAATTACCAGTAGATATTCACTTAGCAAGCAGTTATGCGATCGAACAAATCGACCGATTAAACCCCGATTTTATTATTTGCTGCGGGATGGCAGAAAAACGCCCTATACTTACCCTAGAATCAAATGCTAGTTTAAATAATCATTTAATTGAAACATGGGTAAATGTAGATAAATTAACTGCTGGTTTAAAGGAAACTAATATCAGCCACGATGCTGGGAAGTTTGTTTGTGAAGGTCTTTATTATTCTACTTTAAAATATTTACGCGATCGAAACCTTCGCAGTAGTTGCGTGTTCGTTCACGTTCCGATTATAAATCCAACAAATTCAGATACAATCAAGACAAATTTTCTGGAGATTGTTCATAGGTTATCAGATGCAAGCTAAAGCATTATCTAGCTAGCAGTTTGCTTTATAACTTCTAATGAAGATATTATTTTCCAAACCCCTTAACTGCTTTCTTTTGACTTTTCGACTTTGGCTTAGATTTATTAACTTCTGCTACAGCCTCTTGAAATAAATTGTGTAAATGTTCCGGAACACTAGCAATTTCTGGTAATTCTGGCTCTAAAGGTTTATTAAATTCTTCCAGTAGGGGATCTAAATCACTCTTAAGTTGAAACTTCGGTCGATTTAATACTACTTGCAATAATTTTTCCAACTGTACTGGATATTGTTCTGCTAAACGATGCCAAATAAAATAATTAATAGCCTCATCTTCAAGGTAATTATTAATTAACTTTTCTGCATTTGGAATACTTTGCCAATCATCTGCTTCCAAAATAGTTTTAAACTTACTGTAAGTAGTTAAAAACATCTGTCCCCAACGAGGATGCGTAAGCACCGTTACCTGTTCCGCTTTTTTCAGATTTTCAGGTAATTCTACTTTAGGCATCATCATTTTCATCTTGTCACGATCGCCAAATAGCCGTTCGACCTGTTTTGAATCTGCACCAGCTTCCGTTGCGGCGGCTTTTATTTCTTCTTCTGAAATACCAGCCTCTTCTGCTATTTCATCTAAAAATTTAGAATCATCAATGCCTGCTGCGGCAAGCCTCCGCTTTGTTATCACTTCCTGAAATTCAGCAATTTTCTTGTTAAGCTTATATCCAGGCATAGTTAGTTCATCACTTCCAAAAAATTCAATAAAATCCCGGTGATATTGCTCAACAGATAGCCATGCTTGCTCTAATAAATCGGGCGCATCGCTGTAAAGATGTTTTTTGTGGTTATCTTTAAAATTACCAATTGCTACAGCTAATTTAGGTTTGCCTAAATTACCCATTGGCAAACAAGGTCCAGAAAACATCCAGTAGTCATCAGTAACTGGAGAAATGCGAGTAAGTAAAATTTCCCCTTTTTTAAAAGAAGCCATTTCTTCTAATGTGCGAGGATCGTTTGGCTTCACTACATAATTTTTGGCTGTCAGCCAGTTCATTAGCTCAAAGCCATCAGTTAAAATTCCAGTGACAGCAAATAAAGCAATAAAGCTAAGCTGCCATTTATTTAAAAGAATGCGATCGCTTTGTGATAATTCTGGATGACTTTTTAAAAATAAATCGATGGGTGTCTTATCGCCTACTTTCCCATCAGTTAAAAAGGTATCAATTAGCAGCTTTTTTTCATAAGCTGCATCATAACGATTTTTTTGAGATTTAGCATTGTTAACTATATAAGACTCCAGCGCTACAGCCAAGTCTCCTTCTGCTTCCAGAACGAACTCGATTAAGTCTTGTTTAAGTTGGCGCGACCTATCCAGAATGGCATCCACAAGCTGACCTCTTAGTGATATTTACGTAGTTAAAGAAAAATTAGGCGAGCGACCGCAAATGCAAATATCTTATTAAGATGAACATATTAAAATTATTAATTTACAATCTAACCTCTTAACTTGCCTTTCTATTTTTCTTTATAGAGGTGATTACTCCCTACTTCCTTATGATAGATTTATTGCCATATTGTATGGCGCAAATAAACCAAAAACCCCCTTTCTTCAGTAAAAAAGGGAGCTTTTGATGGAAGAGAAACCTGGCACCGAGCTATTGTACCGGGCAGTGACCCGCCGAGTATCTTCGCCGCAGCAGCGTTTCACAACCGAGTTCGGGATGGGGTCGGAGTGGTTCCACTGCGCCAAAAGCACCAGGAAAGCTTGTGGTCAAAACC
>DATGXQ010000322.1:0-8124 GCA_035298905.1 Nostocaceae cyanobacterium
GGGCAGGAGTTGCACCTGCCGATCTGAGGCTTATGAAACCTCGAAGCCGCTCTTGCTCCATCCCCGCTTGTCACCAATGCCCCTGACAGGACTCGAACCTGCATATTTAAAAAACCAGGTCTAAGCTGGCCGCGTTTTCCAGTTACGCCACAGGGGCAAATCGGAGTGGCAGGGTTTGAACCTGCGACCTTCTCTTCCCAAAAGAGACGCGCTGCCAACTGCGCTACACCCCGTCAATACTCCTGGTGGGAGTCGAACCCACACAATGAACAGATTTTAAGTCTGCCGCCTCTTCCAGTTGGGCTACAGGAGCAAGTTTTTAGTTTTAATACTCCTGGTGGGAGTTGAACCCACAACAAATAACAACTACTTTTGAGGTAGCGGCCTCTTCCAGTTGGGCTACAGGAGCAAAACTCAGGAGGTAGGGATCGAACCTACATTTTCCACTTTCAAAGAGTGGTGCCATACCAGTTAGGCGACTCCTGAATAAATCTGGCTTGTTCAACTCAAAATTTTGAATTCAGAATTTTGAATTTTGAATTTTGAATCGATATAAATGGCTGCCCTAGTAGGATTTGAACCTACACCTCCACAGTTAACAGCTGTTTGCTCTGCCATTTGAGCTATAGGGCAACGCAGTCCCCCAGGTCAGTATCGAACTGACGACCTCTTGATTTTCAGTCAAGCGCTCTTACCAACTGAGCTACCGGGGGATGAACGAGAACGAAGGGATTTGAACCCTCAAGTCTTCAGTTTCGTAGACTGAGATGTTATCCAGTTACACCACGTTCTCAAGGCGGAGAGGACAGGATTTGAACCTGCGACGAATATTAACTATCCGTTTCCTCTTAGCAGGAGGATGCTTTTAGCCACTCAGCCACCTCTCCACAATGGGTCGGATAGGAATTGTTCGCGTTAGCGTTCCCGTAGGGTACCTACAACCAATAAAGGACACTTTTACAGAGTGCTGCCCACACCAGTAGGCGAGCCGACCCGAAGTTCCCCCGACGGGATTTGAACCCGCAATTACTGCTTTGAAAGAGCAGTGACATAACCGTTAGTCCACGGGGGCAAATTTTGTAAAATATCTACCGCGTGTAAGTTTGAGAAGCTCTTTTTTTCAGCCCCCTGATTTGGTGGAGGCTGTAGGAGTCGAACCTACTCTGATTGGAAGTCAGATAACCGTATGTAAGCTTTTCTGATCGGGACACGCAGTAGAACGCAGAGACTAGGAATCGAACCCAGATCAACGGTTTTGGAGACCATCATGTTAGCCGTTACACCATCCCTGCATTTTGGTGGCAGCGACGGGATTTGCACCCGCATATACCCGGTTATGAGCCGGGGGCTTTGCTAGTTAAGCTACGCTGCGATGTCACCATTTGAAGTCCCAATTGATAGGACTTTCACGGGGATAACGGGACTCGAACCCGCAACCTTTCGCTCGACAGGCGACTGCTCTAACCATTTGAGCTATACCCCCTGGAAATATCTGTGCCTAAGTTTGTTTGGCTAATAGACACAGAATGTTTGGTGAAAAAAGCCCATTTCCTATTCAGTTTTCATGGTTCGGAAGGTTTACTGTGAATGTTGAAAAATGGGAAATTGATTAAAAAAACAACCGTCGCTGTAAGGAATGATTTAGTTGAGCGTTACGGATGTATTCTGTAACTTGAGTTTTTGCTAATTGCCAACTTTTTTTGTGGTTGGCCTCGGCTTCAGATGGTTGGGAAGTCCGAGGCTTTTGATTTTGCAGAGATTTGGATTTATTTAATCGTCTCTCTAAAATTGCTGTGTGCGACATGGCTTTTTGTGTTTCGGAAGCTTTGTCTTTTGCTTCACTACATATATATTACATATATACTACAGAAGTGTCAAGGGGTTGGAGAAAAATTTTTGGAAATTGGCTGTAATACTTGTTGTAATTGGATTTGAGGTGGTTATTTTTTCTGAAAAATCAAACTCAGGTTTATGATGTGGTGAGTTTTGGGGATTGGGATATGAAAGATAACGGCTATCAAATCCAGAAAGTTATTAGTGTTTTAGCGATCGCCTTTTCTGTAACATCTTGTAGTGCTACGTCTGAGCAAACTTCACAATTACCAGCTAATCAGTCAAATAAGTCTAATTCAACAGCACAAGTAGCAGAAAATCAGCCAAAACAACAAAACCTATCTTTTACCGTTCCTGCTCAATTTCAAGGCAAAACTGTTTATCAAGTTAAACCGAGAAATGATGAAAAAGTTATCGCTTTAACTATTGATGATGGACCTTGGCCAAAGACAACTGCTGAAATGTTGGACATCTTCAAGCAAAATGATGTTAAGGCTACATTTTTCTGGGTTGGGACTGCTATTCAAGCCAATCCAGAACTGGCGAAACGAGTAGTAGCTGAGGGTCATGCCATTGGCAACCATACCTGGCATCACTGGTATAAACGGATGGATGCGGCCACAGCTAAGAGTGAAATCGATCGCACGGCTGAATTAATTTACAAAACTACAGGTGTGAAAACATCTTTATTCCGTCCACCTGGTGGTTATTTAAATAACGGTTTGGCTGCTTATGCCAAAAGCCAAAATTATTCTGTTGTGATGTGGTCATTAACATCGGCTGATACTGACCCCCGTGCTAAGTATCAAGTATTTATCAAGAATGTCCTCAAAGGTGCAAAATCCGGGGCGATCGTTTTAATGCACGATGGAGGAGGCAACCGCCAAAGAACTGTGCAAGCCTTACCAGGAATTATTACGGCACTGAAACAGCAAGGTTATAAATTTGTCACAATTCCTGAACTGATGGAATTAGAGACGGGTAAGTAAGGATACTCACCCATCGTTTACTAGTCATCTTACTCACTGATCACCGAAGCGCAGTTTTGGGATTCTTGCCAGAGTTTGTGCAAAAAGAACTCTGTGCGATCGCTCATCACGGTCACAAATACTCCTGCACCATCATCAGCACCAACGGCTAACCAAGAACCTTGTAAAGTCACTTCTAAATATTCAGCATCACATACACTCAAAGCCACAATTTCACTATCGTGGTTTTTGACCTCAGCCCTTAATGCTTCTACTCCTGGTAAATCAACAGGTAGCAAAAAGGAAGCTGTGCTAGGTTCAAAGCACAAACGCTCACCAATGCGTAGAGCAAAAATCACTCTTTGCGCTACCCATTCTTCTAAAGACTGAGTGAGACACTCTAAATAAAAACTTCCTTCGGTATAAGTCAATTTCAGCATTCCTTATGCTCTCCTGTTACTCCAGGTTTGCTTGCACATCACTCCAAAACTGTTCAGCAAAAGAAACAGCAGGGTGGACTGGTGCTTTAGGCACTTTTCGCAGTTGCATCCCTGCTTCTGAGGGAGTGCGATCGCTTTTGCGAGAATTACATCTTTCACAAGCTGTGACTACGTTATCCCAGGTATGTGGGCCACCTTTAGAACGGGGAATTACATGATCTAGTGTTAGACGTTTGTTACTACCGCAATATTGACAAGTGTGATGATCGCGTCTTAACACTTCCCTTCTATTAACTGGCGGAACTTTCCACATCCGTTCAGTAGAGGCGATTTTTAAGCGAATATGCTTAGGCACAGACAAAACTAAACTAGGTGAGTGAACCAACCAGCCGCCATCTTGAGCAAAATCTAGTGGTTCAGCTTTATTTGTTACTAACAATACGATCGCCCGCTTAATATTTACCCGACACAGTGGCAAGTAATTTTGAGAAAACACCACCACGGATTGCTCTAGCACTTGCATTACGCTCGTCACAGCCTGACTCCTTATTAAAAAACCCCCGCTTCTTATCTGGTGGAAGCGGGGGTTACAATTTGACCTGATATTGTTTGGTCTTATGTTGGTACAGCATGTTTTGGCTCGTACCTCCCGCTTTTGAAATTTAATTGTGGTTTTCTATTCAGCGCGTCTATGCTGATATTTCCAAAATCATCATCTCCCTCTGCGTTTTGCCGTTGATGCTGGCCACTGTCACCCATAAATAAATACTCCACACCCGCAGCAAAGGATTCCCAACGGCTGGAGCAGTTGGTGGCTGGCGAGAGAGTAGAAATAGAAATGGGGTACATAGAATTCACAGAAAATTTCACCTATTGATCATTCCTTTAAACATACTACACTTGTATTACTATCCTGTCTATACTTGAAGGAGAAAAAATCATGCATACGATCACTCGCACCCCTACCACCGATATGGAAGTTACCAGCATTCGTCTGGAACGCGAGTTGAAGGACAAACTTAAAGATATCGCTGGCAATCAGGGATATCAGGCACTTATCAGGGATATCTTGTGGAATTATGTACAGCAAAAGTCGGGTGAATGGAAACCGCGATTTTCAAGAACCGATATTCGAGCCAGCATAGAAGCAACAGCACAGCAGGAGGAACGCTGTGTTCTCACGGGTCAATTAATTCAACCACAACAGCCAATGTTATTAGGGCTAACAAAGAATGGCGATATGGTTCCTCTGAGTATTGACAGTTTGGCTGGCTAGCCTTATTTTCTTGTTAATTTGGCCCAGTTACTCGCCCTAGTAACTGGGTGATAGCCAAATCTTAGCTTTGCTTTATATTTAATCAAATTTTGATTATAAAAATTTATATAAAAATTCTATATCATTTGTGAACAGTTAGGACTGCTGTAGAAATAGTCATCAACTGTGACTGGGAATTATTTGTCTAGCCTCCATGCTGGCGATCGCCCAGGTGGAAGTTGGGCGGCTTTCCTTGAAGATATCTTGTACCCGATTTTGAGCCACCAACTAGAATTGAGACGCAGAAACTCACAACTTTCAAGGGTTTTTAGCCACATTCCTGATCAGTTCTTGTTAGTTATGTGTGATTCAGTAATTTTGCTTGCTTCCGTTGCTTGAGGAAACTGAGAATTTATTAGCTATTCAGTACATATCATTTGAAATATCTTCATGAAAAAATATTACGTTTTTACCGTGCTTTTCCAGTGTTAACTCGGATGCCATTTTCGGGGCTTTTGGGTCGATTCTAGAGAAATTACGGTTTATATAGTCTTTCAAACAGGGTATCTTAAGCTAAGGATAGTAATTTAGCCCCTTACACACAATGATAAAAATAAATTAAAAAGTCCTAAAGCTACAGCAGTTAATTATACAGACAAAAATCAATTTCCTATTATAAATTTTGTTGAATGTTGAGATTTGGTAGTTAAAAAGTTTTAGCTCCAAAAGCGGGTGCAAAAAGATATTAATCAAAATAGGGCAATATATCAGGGTGTAGTCACACTAACACCGGGTATAGCAAATACCAAAAGATTGGATACAAAAAATGGGATCATTATCCAAAAATTTACCAAGAATGAAAAAACGTTTATTGTCACCGCCACAATCACAGTATTCCTCTAATGAAGTAGAACTACTCCATTCATACCCAGCTATGTCGATGCAAAATCAGGAAGCGACTGCTAATGCGTTGACACAAAAGATTAACCAAGTCATTGTCGATACTACAGTGACATCCTTAATGCTACAAGAAATTGCTCATTTAATAGGGGTAGCATTTCAGGTTGATTGTTGTTGTTTAGTAACAGCAACAAACGATGCGTCAAGTGAGGCAACGGCAGCTAACTGGTGTGGTGAAAAATATTCAGGACTGCCACATCCAGAAGAAATGTCTTCAATGGAAGAGTTGTTGACGAATTTGCCAGTGGTGCAATGTGCATCTGAGCCATTAACAATCGAAGATATTTCTATTATTCAGAAAAGCTTAGTTCTTGGTTGCCAATATTTACCTTTACCAATTAAAGCTGTTTTAGCTATTACTACTAGGTTTGGTGGTCATACTAATGGTGTAATTAGTTTAATCAAGTTTCAACCCCATGATTGGAGCGAAGCAGATAAGCAGCTAATAAAATCTCTGGAATCATCCTGTGCGATCGCTTTTTCTCAGGTAGCGCAGGCAAAAACAATTGCTACTCAACAACAGTATTTACACAAAGGCAATCAACATCAAAGCTTAATCAAGCAATTAACAATACTAGCTCGTAGCAACTTGGAGTTGAATCAAATGCTCCAGTTAGTAATATCCTCGACTGCTGAATCCTTGGAAGCAGATCGAGGATTACTTATTTTACTGAAATATACAGATCCACTACAGAGAAATTATCCCAATCAACAAATTCCCAAAGCTAAGGCCAATGTTGTAGCGGAGTGGACTAAGACAAAACAAACTCATAGTAAAACTGGCCTGGCAGAGCAATCTTTCTGGCTATCAGAATGCGGTCTGTGTCAACGAGTATTTACTGAAGTCGGCAAACCGATCATTATCAATGACTACACAGAATACCACGAAAACTCTCCTCCAGCATCCTTATTTACGAAGACAGAATTACCCGCAACCCTGTTGATGCCACTGGAAAGCCAAGGGAAAATATTAGGGTTTATCGTGTTCCAGCAAGCAGTTGCTCGTCATTGGCAGCCTTCAGAACTAAACTTGGTAGAAATGGTTTGCGCTCAAGTTAGCAATGCCATTATTCATTCACAAACAATGCGGCAAGTACAAACACTGGTAGATGAGCGTACAGAGCAGCTAAAACGCAGTTTGGAAGTACAAGCCAAATTATATGAAAGAACTAGACAATATGTTGAGCAGCTGCAAGAACTAAATGAACTCAAGGATGAATTTGTCAGTAATATTAGCGATCGCCTGCGCTATCCATTGACAAATATGCTGATGTCCATTAAAAACTTAAGGTTGCCAGGTATCCCCGCAGAACGTCAAGCTAAATATCTTGATATTTTAGAATCAGAATGTACTAAAGAAATTAACTTAATTAACGACATCCTGACCTTACAAAAATTAGAATCCCATACAGAAGTACCACAATTAGAAACTATTGACTTAAGTAGTAAAATTAGGGAAATCGCCGACTCAACCAGTCAAAAACTGGCTGATAGGGGATTAAACATCTCCGTAAATTTGCCTAAGCAGCCCTTGAAGCTAAAGACGGAAATTGAGAGTTTTGACCGAATTTTGCAAGAACTATTAACTAATGCCTGTAAATACTCGGAGCATGGCAGCACTATCAACTTACAAGCTGCCCACCGAGTTGAAGAACAAAATGATCAGGTTATTATTAAAGTGAAAAATACAGGGCGCGGAATATCTGAAGAAGAAGCAACCTATATCTTCGACAAGTTCCGTCGAGGGAAAGGGCGCTGGATTCCCGGAACTGGTCTGGGACTTGCATTAGTTAAGTCTTTAGCGCAACATTTAAATGGGACGATCGCCGTAGAGAGTACACCCATCACAGGCTCTCATTTGAGCGAAATTAGTTTTACCCTGACTTTGCCTCAGTTTCCCGCCAACAGTAAACTATATTCAGAAAGTGAATACCGAACACAACGCAACAGAACCTAAATTATCTACTTCTAGCGATGACGCGGAGCTAGAAGATAACTCTACTAATAGCGAAGTAGCTATTCAAGTGGAGCAAATAGCAGAGCGACAACGGCAAATCACCGCCAAAATTCAAATTCCTCAACCAGTCGAAAAAGTCTGGAAGGTATTAACAGATTATGAAGCTTTGGCTGAATTTATTCCCAACCTAGCCAAGAGTCGCCTCCTGCCCCATCCCAATGGTGGTATTCGATTGGAACAAGTGGGATCTCAAAGCATACTCAACTTTAAATTCTGCGCTCGTGTAGTTCTAGATTTAGAAGAAGTTTTCCCCGAACTGATTAAATTTCAGATGGTAGAGGGGGACTTTAAAGGCTTTTCTGGTAACTGGAGCTTAGAGCCTTATTCCTCTGGGATGGATCAAGGAACGAACCTTTGCTATACAATTCAAGTTTGGCCCAAGCTAACGATGCCTATATCTATCATTGAACGTCGCCTCAATAAAGATATGCAGGTGAATCTCTTGGCGATTCGCCAACGAGTTTTAGAGTTTACCAGTTACTAAAACTTCGCAAATTCCACCTGTAAGGAAGAAGAAAAGCCTTTCTTCTTCCCATTTTGTTTGGTGTATACCCCCAGGGGAATTCGAATCCCCGTTACCTCCGTGAAAGGGAGGTGTCCTAGGCCTCTAGACGATGGGGGCCTGAGAAGGATTTCAGGTCTGGTCACTAC
>DATGXQ010000323.1:0-2059 GCA_035298905.1 Nostocaceae cyanobacterium
AAGTTAGATATCTATTCAAGAGCAAATATATGTCCAATCAAATGACTGAAACTACAATAATACTCCCCACCGATTTGCTAGAAGCAACTGAAAAAGCGGTGCAAGAAGGAAAAGCCAAGAATCGGAATGAATTGATTGCTAAGGCGCTACGTCGAGAATTGGCTGCACAAAAACGCGCAGAAATTGATGCAGATTTGGCAGAAATGACTAAAGATCCTGAGTATCAAGCAGAAGTATTACAGATGGAGGCTGAGTTTGCAGTTGCACAGTGGGAAGCTTTGCAAGTGGCGGAATCAGAACAATGAGAAGAGGTGAAGTTTATGATGCTCGTTTAGAACCAACTGAGGGTTCTGAACAGGGGGGAATTCGTCCAGTGGTTATTGTTAGTCGTAATGTTATTAATACTAATAGTCCAGTAGTATTAGCAGTTCCTTGTACAACTTATCGAGCAACAAAGCGCATCTATTCAACTCAGATATTAATTCAAGCACCAGATGGAGGAATAGATAGAGATTCGCTGGCAATGGCAGATCAGGTACGGGTACTTTCCAAAACTCGCTTTTTGCGTTTGCGGGGTATGCTTTCAGCTTCAACATTAGCACAACTCAATCAAGCGTTACTAATTGCTTTAGATTTACCTGGACAATTTGATGATGACACTGAAGATTTGGGGGAATAATTAGCAAGTGATTTTGCGAGATATTGAAGCAAAGCGAGATGGGTTTTTGCAGGGGTTGGGGTATGCACAATAAAACTATTCCCCATAGCTGGATACATTGTTCTTTAGGAGATGCCATTAAGCGCGTTGTTGGAGGTGGTACACCATCACGATCAGTTCCAGCCTATTGGGATGGAAGTATCCCGTGGGCTTCAGTTAAAGATTTTAGTGACGATACGAAAAGATTGTATGATACCGAAGAACATATATCTTCTATTGGATTAGCAAACAGTGCTGCTAATTTGATTGAAGCTGGAACACCAATAGTTTGTACTCGGATGGCAGTAGGCCGATCTGCTCTTGCTGTTAGACCTATAGCTATAAATCAAGACCTCAAAGCCCTATATCCCCAGGATAATCTCAACGATAAATATTTACTCATTCTTCTAGAATTTCTACGCCCGCAATTAGAATCCTTATCAACTGGTACAACAGTTAAGGGTATAAATATTGATCAATTACTGAAGATTCCGGTAAGTTTTCCTTCTGTACCAGAACAGCGATTTATAGCTGAAATTCTCGATACTTTAGATGAAACGATCGCACACACAACCTCGATTATCGCCAAACTCAAACAAATCAAAGCTGGACTGCTGCACGATTTGCTGACTCGCGGACTGGATGAAAATGGGGAATTGAGAGATGCGATCGCTCATCCTGAACAGTTCAAAGATTCACCACTTGGGCGCATTTCAAAAGATTGGGATGTAAAAGTTTTAAATAGCCTTGCTTCAAAAATAATAGATGGAACTCATTTTACTCCTACTTATGTAGAAGATGGTATTCCTTTTTTAAGAGTTACTGATATACAGACAAGTCAAATAAATTTTGAGCGTGTTAAAAGAATTACTGTACGAGAACATATCTTTTTAACTAAAAGATGTAATCCTGAATTTGGAGATATTTTATATTCTAAAAATGGAACAATTGGAATTACAAAAGTTATTGATTGGCATGAGGAATTTAGTATATTTGTTAGCCTTTGCCTGATTAAGCCAATAAAATCACTAATAAATCCTTGGTACTTAGCAGAAATTCTTCAAGCCCCTATAGTAACTGAGCAGATTAGAATCCGTTCTAAACAAATGACAGTAATTAATTTACATCTTGAAGAAATTAGAGATTTTTTAATTCCTGTACCTAGTCTTGATGAACAAAAAAGAATTATTAAAGCTTTATCCATTCACGACAACCGCATCCGCGAAGAAGAAGCCTATCTCGAAAAACTCAAACTCCAGAAAAAAGGACTAATGCACGACTTATTAACTGGAAAAGTAAGGGTCAATCAGGTTAAAAATAATTTAGCCATACCTGTAACTGCATAGTGTAATGCCTACTCCC
>DATGXQ010000324.1:0-7427 GCA_035298905.1 Nostocaceae cyanobacterium
AGGAAAGCACCCGCAACTCCACCACTGACTAATAAAATCATGGAGTAGAAAAGCCGGGGGCGTTCAGTATCTTTACTACTGCTATAAATAGCTATCCAAGTAAGGAGGCTATTTAATACCAACATCAATAAAGATAAGCCATCAACCCCTAATTGATAACTCAAACCCAGGGTTTCATTCCAAGGTAAATATTCTTGAAACTGCATCCCTGAATTAGAGATATCAAATTTAAACAAAATGAAAAGATTCCACAGTAGCACTACAAAAGCTACAGTTAATGATGCTAACCGAATATTGCTTGCTGGTATGATTTTACCAGGTAAAAACCCGATAATAATTGCAGCTACAATTGGCAACCAAATTAAAACACTCAACATAATAATTCAAAATTCAAAATTCAAAATTCAAATTTTTTTAAGCAATTAGCTATTAGCTTGCCTCTAATCTGCTGACTGCTAATAGCTAACTATCAAATGCTTTTAAAAAACCAAATGGAGAAACTGTACTCCCCAGAATGGCCACGTTACCCACGCACCCAAAACGCCTACTCCCACGAGGACTGTAAAGGCGTAAAACTGAGTTTGTCCGTTGGTGCTATATTTCAAGCCTTCACCACCCAAAAGGGAAAACAAACCAACTAAGTTAACTATGCCATCTACTACAAAACGGTCAACCATATCAGCAAATTTGGAGATTTGGTCAACACTGAAAATAATGGTCATTTTGTAGAGTTTGGGAGTGTAGAAATCGTAAGCAAGTAAATCTTGTAAACCTTGCCAGGGGAGACGAATTGGTTTAGGAATATTGCTGAAGTAAATTACGCCACTGATGCTGCAACCAAAGATACTAGACCAAATTAATAACAGGGCAACATCTTTATTTAAGTTTGCCCAACTAGGTAGAAGTGATAAACTTTCTAAAACTAGGGGTAGATGCAAAACAAAGCCCAGTAAAACTACCATTGGTAAAGTCATGGGCCAATGTGCTTCAGGCGATCGCTCACTCATTTGCTTAGGTTTACCAGCAAAAATTAAGCCAAATTCTCTGGTGAGACTAAAGGCGGTTAAAGCGTTAACTACAATAATTACGCCTACTAACCAAGAATGAGTCGTCCACAGCCCATCTGCTAATTTTGTTAATGCCCAAAAACTTCCCAAGGGCGGAAACCCAATTAATCCTAAAGTTCCGACAATAAAAGCTAGTCCAGATATAGGACGACGTGACCATAAACCACCAAGTTGGGTAACGTCTTGGGTGATGCTATTCCACACAATGCCACCTGTACTCATGACTAATAAGGCTGCGGCCAAGGCGTGGGTCAGAACTAATAATAATGCAGCTTCATCTTGGCGAGTACCTACAGCAATAAACACCAAGCCCATGTAAGCACTGACAGAATAGGATAAACAGCGTTTAATGTCAATTTGGGCGATCGCTATCAAGGAAGCACCAATGGCTGTTACTGCCCCAATTGCTACAATTGCTGTAGAAACTACTGGCGATAAAGTTAGCACAGGTTGCAATTTAATTAACACCCATGCACCACTAGCCACCACCACCGAGTTCCGCAAAATCGTACTAGGAACTGGGCCTTCCATTGCTTCGTCTAACCACAAATGCAAGGGAAACTGAGCGCATTTACCCATCGGACCAGCAATCAAGGCCAAACCTACTAGGGTAATAATTGTGGGGTCTACATTCGCAGTCTTAGCCCATTCAGCCAACTCTGTGTAATTCCAAGTTCCCGCTAGGGGCCATAGTCCCAATACCCCCATCAGCAAGAACAAGTCACCCACCCGTTTTGTTAAAAAAGCATCTCTAGCACCAGTTACCACCAAGGGTTGACTAAACCATAAACCTACTAATAAGTAAGTTCCCAAGGTGAGGATTTCAAGAATTACATAACTGAAGAACAGGTTATTACACAGTGCTAAGGCACAGAGTCCAGCCTCAAATAATCCCAACAGGGAATAGAAGCGCCCCCATCCCCAGTCCATTTCCATGTAACCAATAGCAAATATTTGGGCTAGGAAATTTGAACCGGTAATGACGACTAATGCACCAACACTAATCGCAGAAATTTCTAAATTAATAGTCAGATCCAACCCAGCAGTAGATAACCAAGGAATTGATACTTCTTGTGCTGGATGATTCCAGGTAGCTAGGAAAGCCAAAACAGCATGGAAAAACGCCAAAAAGGTCATGATTAGGTTGACATAACCCGCCGGTCTTGGCCCTGTCCGGCGAATGATTCCCGGCGACCAGGGTAAGGCTAGAAGCCCACCTATTAAAGCATAGCAAGGAACTAGCCAAACAGTCTCAAGCAAGTACTGAGCCATTCAATTACCTCATATATTTACGGTGAAAATTAATGGTTATTTATCCACCAGCGTTGATCCCCAGTTAAGCAGCTATGTGAAATAATCAAAATTTATGTTTGCTTAATATTGTTAGCTATAGCTTACCCTTATCTGAGCCGAAAGGGAATAACTTTCCTAGATAAATCAACGATATTTCCTCTAAATTATTCTTATACTTTCAATGATTTGTTTATTGAATAATAACTATTATTTCTCATCTATCGATCTACCCACTGACTGAGTTATGTTAACTTGGATTGTTATGTATTACAGCATTAAATAAATTAACACAACCTGCTTATACAGATTGTGCGTTGACTAGGAATTGAATTTACACTGAGGATAAAGTATGAGATTGTCTATAATTGCTATGTGTTACCACTACTGATTGTTGTTCAAATTGACTAATAGGTGCGGGCTGCATATCCCGGTAATCAAGAATTTGGACAATAATTAGGTAAGCAACAGCTAGAATTATGGAAACTGCGCCTGTAATAATGGCGACTATTTTTGAGCGGTTCATGGCAAGTTCCTACAAAGTAAGCGATCGTGCTTTTCTCATGGTAAAGCGCCGAGAGTGACTCAGCCGTTTACAAGTTGAGTGTTTGTAGTAGGTTTAAAAGTAAGTTGTAGGTCGTAGCTATTGTGAGTTTTCCAATTCTCCGGTAGAAGCTGCATTACTATCTACACCATCTTCTCTAGTCAATTCTTCTTGTAATACCTGAATTGCTCCACTGATACGCAATAAAGTTTCTCTCACATTGGCCTGTTTAGCTTCTAAATCGGCTAAAACTCTCTGTCCGGCTTCAAATTCTGCTCTGAGTTGTTGCAAGCGTTGTTGCAGTTGGTCTTTCATAAATTATTTATTTATTGGGTAAGTATGCACTAGCTTCAGTTGAGTAGTCTAACAACTTTTGCTGTGATGTCATTGATTTATGACGGAATTGTATCACTTTTGTCAAACCGCAAATCGTTTGACCAAGTGAAAGGGTTTGAGAATCTTCAGAATAATTGGTGCGATCGCGTCGGGAACTCACAGCCTGTTAATCAAGTCAGTCAATTCCAAATATCAATGACTATTCCTCTATCCTCAGCCTTGTCACAATTCACATCTTAAGTTCAGGCTAAATTATCTTAACTTCAGTCTTAACTTCCTTAACTTCGGTTGTCTGCTCCAGTAGAACCACATATACTTGCTTATATTGCGTGGGATATACAAAGCAAATATGCGGGTTTGGTATAGCAATCATAGCGGACTAGAAAATTCAACCATATCTACAAACTACGAAAACATACCCAACTTTCAGGTTTTAACTATAACTCCTGACATATTGACTGAAGATATTACTTCTAGTTCAACTCAACAAAATGTTCTGATCACTTTAACTATTCCTGACGCTTGGATGACAAGCAACTCAAAGTCTGATTCAGCAACCACTTGGAGTTGGTTTGCCATTGATGTGAATGAGCATATTGTGACTCAGTGTGTATACTCAGCTACACAAAGCCAACAAGTCCCAGTTACTGTATCAGCCTACCTACCCCTAAATGCGGGAGAGACTTATAACATCTGTGCAAAATGGAAGACAGACGGAGGAAAACTATACATCGGGAGTAGTACAGCTACTCTCTCCGTCGTCAATGCTATATAAAGATTTCCCAGTTTTAACTTGATCAAAGTTGAAGTTTACAAGCGCATCTGATTGAGGGGCAGTCGTTAAATGCCTCTCTTTTTTTTGGGCATTATAACAGCATAGGGTATTAGTTATTAAGTAGTCGCGCAAAATTAAATTCCCACGTAGAGACAGGGAACAGGGAACAGGGAACAGGGAAAGAAATTGTGTAATTTATTCTACATGATTACTTATCTCCCTTCTCCACGTCACCCCTCCACCCTCACCACGTCATACCAATTCACTAAAAGAATGTAACAGATATAAATCGTCAAACCCTTATCAAATCAGGTCTTCTTCATTTTGAATTTTGTTGGCGAAGCCTTGCCGAAGGCTATTTTGAATTTTGAATTGGTATCACCCCTCTCTTTCCTATCGATAAAATAAAGTGAAGCTTACTTGACAGGTTATGATACTCTATCTGCTTTAGATGTGTAGAGGTACAGAAGATGACTAAGCTGCGGGTGGGTTTATTGTTTGGTGGTCGGTCTGGGGAACATGAAGTTTCTATCAGTTCGGCTAGGGCGATCGCTCAAGCTCTCAATTCAGCAGAAAATAGTAATAAGTACGAAATTGTGCCTTTCTACATCCAAAAAGATGGTTTTTGGCAAGCCGGGGAAGTAGCACAGCAAGTTTTAGCTTCTGGCCAAGCTATGCAAAATTTAGCTGCAAATCCCGCCTTATGGCAATTTCCCGCCGAAACCGCAGCAGTTGATCTTTGGTTTCCGATTCTGCACGGCCCCAATGGTGAAGATGGGACAATTCAAGGTTTAATGACTTTAATGCAAGTTCCTTTCGTCGGTTCTGGGGTGTTAGGTTCAGCATTGGGGATGGATAAAATTGCCATGAAAACAGCTTTTTCTCAAGCTGGACTACCCCAAGTTAAATATATGGCATTAACTAGGGGGCAAATTTGGTCTAATCCTTGCGTATTTCCCAAGTTATGTGCAGAAATTGAGGAAAAATTGGGCTATCCTTGCTTTGTCAAACCTGCTAATCTAGGGTCATCGGTGGGAATTGCCAAAGTGCGATCGCGCCAAGAATTAGAAGCCGCCTTAGATAATGCTGCCAGCTATGACCGACGAATTATAGTAGAAGCCGGAGTTGTCGCTAGAGAAGTAGAATGTGCTGTTTTAGGTAACGATAACCCCAAAGCCTCCGTAATTGGGGAAATCACTTTCAATAGCGATTTCTACGATTATGAAACTAAATATACTCAAGGTAAAGCAGATTTAATTATTCCCGCACAACTACCCACCTCAGTTATTCAGCAAATTCAGGAAATGGCTTTAACCGCCTTTGCAGCTGTTGATGCTGCTGGTTTAGCTAGAGTAGATTTTTTCTATGTAGAAGCCACTGGGGAAATATTAATTAACGAAATTAATACCCTACCAGGTTTTACAGCCACCAGTATGTATCCAGTACTTTGGGCTAACTCCGGTGTATCCTTTACCGAATTAGTAGACCAATTAATCCAACTAGCTATAGAAAGACACTCTAGTACCAAATCAGCAGATTAGAAGCAGTAAGGGGAATAAAAACAGGTTGAAATAATTATTTTTAGGTAATTCTGGCTGAAATCGAGAATTTTGGCAAAAATTTACTTGCAAACTCCAGTAAATTACTGTTACTCAAAGCTTGCCTTCTCCAATAAAATTAAGTAATGGAGAGGGCAAATCTGAGACTAAATATGGATAATGATGAGAGTGTGCAACACAAGCCAAGCCAGCCAGAACAACCTAATCCAGAAGCAACAAGCAAGACATCACCGCCTAGTAATTTCTTGGCCAGGTATGCTTGGATGTTGCTTGTAGTCTTATCAGCAATTCCTTTGGGGGTTGTAGTCTATGCTTATAATCAGTTAACTAACCTTGATGATGTCCCGCAAGTAAAGCACAACACAACCACAACCAGCCAAACAACTACAGCACCCTCTGAAAATAATTCTTTACCTGTAGGGATGATCATACTCACCACTTTAGGTTGTGCCACCGGTTGCTTAGTAATTTTCCGCCTCTTGAAATTACCCGACACAGCACGACAACTCATTCACCAGAGTCACAGAAAGCAAATTCTACCACCAACTTCTTCTGACTCATCTTCAGAAACTGAAAATACAGTCGGGGTAGTACAACCGGAAGAAACTAACTCACAAGAAACAAACCCTGATTCTTTGCCAGATTTACTTGATATTCGTCAACAAAAATCCTGATCATCAATCATTCACGAAAACGAATAGTTGCCGCAGTTTGTAACCGCCATCAGTTCTAACAGCAGCTTTCAAACAAAATATCAAACTTGTTTTAGTGCCAACTGGGCTTTTTTCTAAGCTGCATAGCATTTTGGCAAAATGGCAACAAACAAGCTAAATTTCAACGATAAAATCAACAGACTGTACCTAAATTTGATTTTATTTCTCCATGAGAATGAACGAGAAAAAATTTAGGAAAGTGCCAAGTTGGCAACTCAAAACTAATTAACTCAGCTAAAGTAATATTCAGATAAACGACTTCAAGGGTTTTGTTATCAAGGGTGGCTACATTAAAACAATTCAAAATTCAAAGTTCAAAATTCAAAGTTCAAAATTCAAAATGAAAATTATTCAGGATAATAGCAATAGTATGTAAGTTACAGGATTTCTCGGCAATTTGAAATAATTATCCGGCTAGTAATTCAGTTTTAAAAACTTAGTGTTCACAGTTTTCGCATTTGCTGCAACAGGAATATGAACATCATATAGGCGCTGTCACTGAGAACCAATTAGCCCCCAGAAAAGAGGACAGTGTTTATAAATATTCCTGAACTCTACAGCAGTAAATGCCGAGTGGGAGATAAACGGCGTTTGGTACAGCCTACTCCCACTCTTTTTTTATGGAGAAAAATCATAAACTACTGGTGTGACAAGCCTAAATTTGTATATTAGTGGTGATGATGCTTCGGGGGACGCATCCTACTACAAACATTCTCGTCTCTACCGTTCCCTTTATGCAAAACAAGATTTATAGTAGGTTGGGTTGAGGGACAAAACCCAACATTTTCGGGCATTTGTTGGGTTTCACTTCCCTGCGGGACGCTACGCGAACGTTTAACCCAACCTACAAAAATTAAATTAATATTATTTACCATAAGGGGAGCGGTAGAACCACATTCTCTTGCTATATTGATGCACTCTTTTCACTTCGCTGTAATACAATCAATATGTAGGGCTTGCTGAATAAGTTATTAGTGAGGGCAGGGAACAGGGAACTCTTAACAGGGAACAGTTTCAACTATCTGTTAAGCGTAAATTTCCCTATTCGTCAGACCAAAATGCAGGGTTTTTAAACCCCTCCTAGTAAAAACTTTGCACTTTTTGAGCTTCAAAAACTCTGTAATCCTTATCTGTGCTTGTTTC
>DATGXQ010000325.1:0-11488 GCA_035298905.1 Nostocaceae cyanobacterium
CCCAGCTTTTGCAAATAATGAGCTAATTGATTTGCACGTGCATTGATTTGAGCATAAGTAATTTGTTGGTTATTATATACAACAGCAGTGTTGTTTGGTGTACGTTCTACTTGCTCTGCGAATAAGTGGTGAATACACTTATTTTGTGGATAGTCTGCTTGAGTTTGGTTGAATGCATATATAAGTTGATTAAAAGCATTTTCACTTACAATACTGAGCTTACTAATTAACTCTTCTGGATTATTGATTACACTAGCTATTAACTGAGAAAACTGTTCTGCTAGAAGTTCAATACTTTCGATATTAAACACATTAGAGTCATAATGAAACTCTAAATTCACAATGTCAGTTTTCTGCTGGCAAGATAGTCTAATCTTGCAACATTCAATGCAACTGTATTGCTGCTCAATAGAAAATTTTACATCATCAGCATAACAAACAGGTGCTTCTTTTTCAAAATCAAAGCCAAAAGGTAAACGAGTTAATTTCTTACCTGAATAATTAATTTGTTCCCAAGTAAAGCATTCTTGCCATTTATCTATTTCTTCTACAGACTCATGAACTTGTTGTAAGACTTGACTAAAAGTTAAGTTGTCTTCTAAATGAGAATGTAATGGTAAATATTTAGCAAACAACCCTAAAGCACTTTTTAATTCATCATATTTTCTACCGTTAACACTAACCCCAATAATAATTTCTGGTTGTTTTAGTAGTTTCCACAATAAAATTTGCCAGCAAGTGAGAAAAAATATAGAACTTGAACTATTTAATTTTTGGACTAAATGTTCTGCTTTTTCTGCTAACTTAGCATCAATACTAGAATTAATAAAATTGGGCAAAAACTGACTTTCCTTTGCAGTATCAATTTCGTAAGGCAGATTTAATCTATCAAGAACAGATAAGTTTCGTTGTAACCAAAATTTTCTACCAACTTCTGTTTCTTCTCCTTCTATTATTTGATTCTGCCATTCAGAAAAATCTGCATACTGTAGTGCATCATCAGATAATTCATGATCTAAATTACTTGAATACAAACTAGCAAGTTCTCGCATTAAATTATGGAGAGTGATAGTATCAGAGCAAATTGCAGGTAAACTGATATATAAAAGATGCTGTTCTAAAGAGAGAGTAACTAAAGCAACTTGTAAAACAGAACCTTTTTCTAAATCAAAAGGCAAAGATTTCAATTTTTGTAAAATTGTTTCAGTTTTAACCTTTTGTTCCTCAGCAGCAAAATTGCTCAGATTGTAAGCATTATCTAAATTTACTTGGATATTTGTAATCACCTGCACTGGGATAGTCATTCCCGGAAGACAACGAAAACAGGTGCGGAGTATTTCATGACGGTTGACAATATTTTGTAATGCTAACTCCAGGCGTTTTATATCAATATTGCCTGTAATTGAAATGATACAATTGCTCTGATAAACTGATTGTTCAACCTGCTGTAATGACCATAAATGCTCTTGTTGGGGAGAAAGTCTAAATCCTTCAATAGTTAGTGCTTGCATTTTAATTCTCTCTTGATTTTTTTATTGATAATTGTTGGTTTTTGTGGCTCTATACTAATGGTGGAGTATAAGGTTCAGCCATTCCTACTAATATTTTTCTGGGTGGAGTAAAGGGGTTGCGAGCGTGGATAGCTAACATATTATCTAGCATCAATACATCTCCTTTTTCCCAGGTAAAGCTCACCATTTGTTGTTGATAAGCTTGACGAAGATGCTCTAAAACTTCAGGCTCAATTACAGAACCATCACCGTAATATGTATTGGTGGGTAAGTTTTCTTCTTGAAAAGAAAATAATAGCGAATTACGAATTTTTGCTTCTAATGTAGAGACATGGAAAAAAGTTGCATGGTTAAACCAAACCATTTCCCCAGTTATGGGATGTTTGATAACAGCAGGGCCAACTTGACGGGTTCTTAATTTATCACCCTCTTTCCATTCAAAATCAATTCCGTTTTTACTGCAATATTCTTCTACTTTAGTTTTGTCTGTGCTTTGAAAAACAGTCTGCCAAGGTAAGCCAAATCCATCACCAAAGTTACGCATATACATAACCTTTTTTGCAATGAATCGGTCACGTATTTTGGGGTCAATATTGGCGAAAACTTGACGACAATCACCAATGGGTGTTTCTCCTCCTTGCGCTGGTGGAACTGAGCAAAAGAAGAAGATTTTTAAAGGAAATGTAGGCGAATAAGCGTGTTCATTATGAGGAAAAATACTTTGGTCAGCAGGATAGTCAGTGGAAGTGTAAATTCTCCCAGCTACTTGAGTACGTGGGGAGGCTCGATAGCGATATTCTAGTGCTTCTCCACATATAGCAGCTATAATTGTCTCAAATTCTTCTATAGATGTGACATTAAAACCACGCAAGAGAATTGCTGCATATTTTAATAACTCTGCTTGTAAAAATTCTCGATTATTTTTAGCCCAGGTGAGTAAATCTACTCCTTTAAGTGCTGGTTTAATAACTAAAGGAAAGTCAGGGCTGTCTTGAAGATATTCTATTTTAATTAATTCATTCTCAGCAACGTTAACAGCTTTCCGTCTGATATTACCTAATTTTAAGGAATTACTTTGTTGATTTTGATTTGTCAGCATTACTTTTATCCTATATTTGTCCAGTCGGATGTTACAGATTAAACAAAATACTTTACTTCACAGACTTACGTCTAATATTGCTAAATTTTCGTTTTAATGAATCTTGATAGGCTATTTCTTGAGCTAATTTGTCTTGTTTGTCTGCTTGCTCTAATACTTTTTTGAGTTCATTAAGTTTAATATCTATCTCATTCACAATATGGGTGAGGATGGTTTCAAAGTGTTTGAGCATACGGGCTATAGTACTAGCCGCAAACAAGTCTGTGTTATACTTCAATAGTCCCCTGATACCTTCTTCTGTATCTTTAAGTTCAAAGAGCAAATCAAAAGTAGCTGTTTTAGTCTCCATTTGCAAATCCTGAAAATGTAAACCCGAAATATTTAAGGCAGTTGTAGGATTATTTTGGAAGATTAATTTTACTTGAAATAATGGTGTGCTGTGTAAATTCCGTTCTGGGTTAATAATTTCTACAAGCTTGTCAAAGGGTAGGTCTTGATGTGCGTAAGCATCTAAAGTGACTGATTGAACTATTTTTAATAATTCCCTCAAACTAGGATTACCATCAAACTTAGTACGTAATACTAATTGATTAACAAAAAATCCTATTAATCCTTCAGTTTCTCCCTGGTTACGGTTAGCAACATCTGTACCAATAACAATATCATTCTGCTGACTGTAGTAATGTATTAAAATGGCAAATGCTGCCAATAAGGTCATAAAAATTGTCACACCTTGTTGTGTGCTTAAAGTTTTTATTTGTTGTGATATTGTTGGAGATAGTTTAAAAGATTGTTGTGAACCTGGAGATGTTGGTTTTATAGTTCGAGGATAGTCTGTTGGTAGTTTAAGAGTAGGTAAGTTTTGAAGTTGATGCTGCCAATAAGTAATTAGTTTTTCTAAAACTTCTCCCTGTAACCATTGATTTTGCCAAATAGTAAAGTCTGCATATTGAATAGTTAGTTCTGGCAGAGTTGAGTTTTTACCTAGCGAAAATGCTTCATAAAATGATAATAATTCCTGAATTAATATACCTGTAGACCAACCATCAAATATAATATGATGCATTGTGAATAGCAGTATATATTCTGTTTGATCTAAACGCAAAAGTGTAGCTCTTAATAATGGATCTGTATCTAATTTAAATGGTTTCTCAGCTTCTTGTTGAGCTAACTTCTGGGCTGTTTGCTCTTTTTCAGCATCTAATAGTTTGCTCAGGTCTATAATAGGCAGTTTTAAAGTCAGGGCTGGGGCAATTACTTGGACTGGTTGTCCATTTTCTAAAGTAAAATTAGTGCGTAGTATTTCGTGACGCTGAATAATTTCATTCAGACTTTTTTCTAAAGCAGGAACATCTAGTAAACCAATAATACGCACCGGATTGAAGATGTTGTAAGCAGTGTCATTAGGTTGCAATTGATGGAGATACCATAACCGCTTCTGAGCAGATGAAAGGGGAACATTACCTGTTCTGGAACTCTGCCTAATACTCGGTAATTTGACTTTAAAATCTGCTTTTGTAATTTTCTCGATTTCTTTGGCTAATTCTGCGATCGTTGGTGATTCAAATAAACAACGCAGGGGCAATTCTACTTTCAGGATTTTGCGAATTTGGGAAATGACGCGAGTTGCTAAAAGTGAATGTCCACCTAATTCAAAGAAGTTGTCGTGAATATTAATTTGTTTAATATTTAAAATTTCAGCCCAAATTCCAGTTAGTATTTCTTCAACTGGAGTCAAAGGTAGAAAAGTTTTTTCTTCTGATTGCTGCTGTATTATGTCAGGTGCTGGTAAGGCAAGACGATTGATCTTACCATTGGGTGTGAGTGGTAGTTCCTCCAACATGACAAAAGCACTAGGTATCATGTAGGCTGGTAATTTGGTTTTGAGGAAATTCCTGATTTCTGAAGTGGTAATATCTGTTATCTGGGTAACGATATAAGCCACTAGACGTTTATCATCCTTGACATCTTCCCTAACTATAACTACGGTATCTCTTACTTTTGGGTGTTGATGAATTGCTGCTTCAATTTCACCAATTTCGATACGGAAACCTCTAATTTTAACTTGGTAGTCAATGCGTTTGAGAAACTCAATATTACCATTTGGTAAATAGCGAACTAAGTCACCAGTTTTATATAGACGTTCTCCTGATTTATTGCTAAATGGGTGGGGAATGAATTTTTCAGCAGTTAACTCAGGACGATTCATGTAGCCTCTGGCTAGACTAATACCACTAATATAGAGTTCTCCAATTACTCCTATGGGTACTGGTTGTAAATTTTTATCTAAAACATATAGTTTAGTGTTAGGAAATGGTCGCCCGATGGGTAATAATTGGTCGCTGATTAAATCTTCTGCTGTAGTTTCAAAATAGGAACTATCAATAGTAGATTCTGTCAAACCGTAGGAGTTGATTAAACGGGTTTGAGGACTACAAAATTGTAAAAATCTTTGGTATTCTACACCACTCCAACTATCAGAACCACAAATTAACAACCGCATAAATTCTAGACGTTGTTGGCTGGTATCAAGATAGTTAATTAAATTTCTTAAAACTACTGGAACGAACTCAGCACAATCAATCTTTTCTTTTTGCATAAGTTCATATAACTTTTCAGGAGATAGTAAGAAATCTCTTGGACATAAAACTAATTTACCCCCAGAACATAAAGCACGAATCCAATCTCCAGAAAAAACATCAAAGGAAAAGCTGGCCATTTGTAAGTATGAAGTGGCAGTTTCTCGTAATTTATAGATGGTTTCCCAGGCAAAATAAGCATTAACAAGGCTACAATGTTGAATCATTACACCCTTGGATTGTCCTGTAGAACCAGAGGTATAGATAATGTAAGCCAGATTTTCTGGTTCTAAGTGAGTATTAACTGGGTTTGATGGTGAAAGTTGTGCAATTTGTGGCCAGTCTAAATCTAAATCTACAATTTTAATTTCTTTAGATAGGGTCTGTTTTAAAAGTTGATTTTTAGTTATTAATACGGGAATTTTTGCATCTTTTAACATTAAATTTAAACGCTCAACTGGATAAGCTGGATCTAAAGGTACATAAGCACCACCTGCTTTGAGAATGCTTAAAACCCCTACCAGCATTTCTAGAGAGCGTTCAATACAAATACCTACTCTAGTCTCTGGTTTAATACCTAATTTTTGGAGGTAATGAGCTAGTTGATTGGCTTTTTGATTAAGTTCTTGGTAGGTTAAATATTGATTTCCCCATACTACTGCTACAGCATCAGGTGTTTTCTCTACCTGTGCTTCAAATAGTTGATGAATGCAATGATTTTGGGGGTAATCAGCTTGAGTATTATTCCATTCTAATAACTGAGATTGCTCACTAAATGTTAGTAATGGTAAGTCTGATAATTTTTGCTCAGGATTAGTAATAATTGCCTCTAACAAAACCTGAAAATGCCCTAACATTCTAGTGATTCTGGTAGGATCAAATATATCTGTATTGTATTCTAAACCTCCCTGTAAACCTGTATCTGTCTCTGAAAGGTAAAGAGTTAAATCAAAATTCGCTGTGTTTTTTTCGGTTTTTATGGTTTCTAGTGTTAATTCTGGTAAATTGATAACTTCCGTTGAAGCATTTTGGAGAATAAACATTACCTGAAATAAGGGATTATGGCTTAAATTTCTCCCTGGTTGTAGTTCTTCTACTAATCTTTCAAAAGGCAGGTCTTGATGAGCATAAGCCCCTAAAGTTACTTCACGTACTTGCTGTAGTAGTTCTCGAAAATTGGGGTTATTGCTAAGATTTGTACGCAGAATTAAGGTATTGACAAAAAAGCCAATTAAACCTTCTATTTCTGCTCGATTTCGGTTAGCAATAGGAGTACCTACTATAATATCTTCCTGTTGAGTGTATCGGTGCAGCAACACTTTAAATGTTGCCAGCAGAGTCATAAATAAAGTAACTCCTTCCTGTTTTGATAATTCTTTAAGTTGATCGGTTAAAGGCTTGGATAATTGGAAGGAATGTGTTGCACCATTGTTGCTTTGAATTGCGGGTCGAGGAAAATCGCTTGGTAATTCTAAAATGGGTAAATCACCAGCTAAATGTTGTTTCCAATAATTTATTTGAGTTTGTAGAACTTCACCCTGTAACCATTTTCTTTGCCAAATCGCAAAGTCTGCGTATTGAATCGGTAGTTGGGAAAGTGGAGAGGGTCGGTTTTGAGAAAATGCTGTGTAAAGTGTAGTCAGTTCTTTAATTAATATCCCGATAGACCAACCATCAGAAACAATATGGTGCATTGTTAACAGCAATACATGGTCTGTCTCTGCTAGTTGTAGTAAAGTAACTCTGATTAGGGAGTCTTTGAGTAGATTAAAAGGTTTTTGGGCTTCTAAGTTAGCCAGATTTAAAACTTCTTGCTGTTTTTTAGTTTCTGGAAGTTCCTGCAAGTTGATCAAAGATAATGTGAAGTTATCACCCTTACCAATTATTTGTAATGCTTCCCCATCAACTGCGGTAAAGGTAGTTCTTAATATCTCATGTCTTTGAATAATTTCTGTGATACTTTTTGTTAGTGCTGCTATGTTTAATTTACCTCTCAGTCTAATAGCTGCGGGTATGTTATAAGCACTACTATCTGGTTCTAGTTGGCTAAAAAACCAAAGTCTTTGTTGGGCAAAAGATAGGGGGATATACCCCTGTTTTGCAGTAGTTTGAATAGATTCAGCAGTTAATTTTAAAGTTTGATTAGCTTGGCTGAAATAAGCTAAAATTTCTGCTTTTCTGGCTGCTAATTCTGCTTTTATTTCTGGTGTCAGAGCATCTTTAGGGGCATTACAACGCAATCGCTCATTCTCTACCGACAATTTTATATCCTGACTGCAAAGGTAAGACAAAAATTCTGCAATGCTTTTCATAGTTCTATTTCCTCTCTGTCTTCTACCATTTGCTCTTGTACAGTTTGTAATTGTTGTACCGTCAGAATTCCTTCTATTTGTTCAACTAGATTTTTGACTGTGGGATTTTCAAATAGGATACGTACAGGTAAATCAATTCTGAATGTTTCTCTTACCCTAGAACTAACTTGTGTAGCTAGGAGTGAATGCCCTCCTAAATCAAAGAAATTGTCGTAAATTCCTATTTGTTTTCGCCCTAAAACATCAGCCCAAATATCAGCTATGATTTGTTCTGTAGGTGTATGGGGTGAGACAAAATTTTCTTTCCTTTTAGTTGATGTATTTGGTGCAGGTAAGGCTTGACGATTGATTTTGCCATTGGGAGTTAAAGGTAGTTCATCTAATATGATTAAAGCCGTCGGCAGCATATAGCTAGGCAGTTTTTGTTGTAAGAAACTGCGAATTTGAGTAGTATCAATTACTTGTGGTGATTTGCTCACTAAATAAGCTACCAAATGTCGATCGCCTGGCTGATTTTCCCGAACTATCACTACAGAAGCCTGTATATTAGGATGTTGATTTAATGCTGATTCGATTTCACCTAGTTCGATGCGGAAGCCTCGCAGTTTGACTTGATGGTCTATGCGTCCTAAAAATTCGATCGTTCCATCTGGTTGATAGCGTACTAAGTCACCAGTTTTGTATAGTCTAGAAGTAGAGTCGGAGTTAAAAGGATTACATATAAACTTTTGGGCTGTCAGTTCTGATTGATGCAAATAACCGCGAGCTAACCCAGCACCACCAATATGTAACTCACCAGCTACACCTATAGGTACTAACTGATTATACGGGTCAAGGATGTAAAATTGAGTATTAGCAATAGGAGAAGCAATGGGCAAAGCCCCACCTTTGGCGATCGCCTCTTTATTTTGTACTTTCCAGGCTGCTGACCAAATAGTAGTTTCCGTTGGCCCGTACAAGTTCCATACTTCTCTACCCCGTTGCTGCAATTGTTGAGCTAAGGTGTAATCAAGTGCTTCACCACCACAAAGAATTTTCAATTTTTGTTCACCATTCCAACCAGCAGACAGTAACATGCGCCAAGTTGCTGGGGTAGCTTGCATGACTGTAGCACCAGATGAACTTAACAGTTTTGATAATTGCATACCATCAGAGGCTTGTTGACGGCTAACAATAACTACCTGTGCGCCAACAATTAAAGGTAAATAGATTTCTAAAGCGGCAATATCAAAAGATAATGTGGTGACTGAAAGTAAAATATCTTGTGCAGTTAAACCCGGAGTTTGGCGCATTGCCATTAAGAAATTGACAACAGCACGATGAGAAATTTGTACACCTTTGGGTTTACCCGTAGAACCGGAAGTATAAATTACATAAGCTAAGTTTTCAGGAGTTGCCTTGTTAATAGGATTGCTTTCTTGAGAAATTGTCTCCCTGTCGATATCTAAACAAACTATCTGACTATGATGAAAAGGTAAATTTTCTTGTAACTTTTCTTGAGTGAGTAAAACTGATACTTGAGCATCTTCTATCATCCCAACTAATCGTTCCTGGGGATAGGCTGGATCTAGGGGAACGTATGCACCACCAGCTTTGAGAATTGCTAAAATGCCGATGACCATGAGTGGCGATCGCTCTACGCAAATTCCTACCAATACCTCTGGCCCTACTCCCAGTTCTTGCAGGTAGTGTGCGAGTTGATTTGCTCTTAAGTTTAATTTTCGATATGTTAATTGTTCATTTTCAAACACCACTGCTACAGCATCAGGTGTTCTCTCTACCTGTGCTTCAAATAGTTGATGTAAACACAGTTCCGGCACAATATTAGTTTCACCTTGACTCCACTTCAATAACTGCTGTTCTTCAGTAGTTGTCATTAAAGGTAACTGCCAAATCTGCTGCTGAGGTTCATCAACAATTCCTGTTAGTAAAACTTCAAAATTGGCAGCTAAACGCGAAATTGTTATTTCATCAAATAAATCGGTATTGTATTCAAAATTCGCAATTAATCCCTGCTCTACCTCTTCTAAAACTAAAGTTAGGTCAAATTTTGCCGTTGTATTATTAACCTCCAGAGGCTCTACCTTTAATCCAGGTAAATCCAATTGTTTATTTACCCCATTTTGGAACACAAACATTACTTGAAACAGGGAATTATGACTTAAGTTTCGTTCTGGTTGTATTTCCTCCACTAACTTCTCAAATGGCAAATCTTGATGAGCATAAGCCCCTAGTGCTACTTCTCGAACTTGTTTGAGCAAATCACGAAAAGTAGAATTAGGAGAAAATTGACTTCGCAATACTAAAGTATTAACAAAGAAACCAATTAGATTTTCGATTTCTGCCCTATTTCTGTTAGCAATGGGTGAACCGACTAAAATATCTGTCTGCCCTGTGTAGCGATATAGCAAAGTTTTAAACCCTGCTAAAAGTGTCATAAACAAAGTGACACCCTCTTGCTGAGATAGGGTTTTTAATGCCTCAGTTAAACTTTTTGGCAGTACATAAGATAGAGTTTTTCCAGTATAAGTTTGAACTTTAGGACGGGGACGATCAGTAGGTAATTGTAATATTGTTAATTCACCTGATAATTTCTTCTGCCAATAAGCCAGTTGATTTTTTAATGCTTCTCCCTCTAACCATCGTCTTTGCCAAATCGCAAAGTCTGCATATTGTATCGGTAATTGCGGTAAAGGGTACGGTTTAGCAGTGCAGAATGCAGTATATAATGCAGCTATTTCTCGAATTAATATATCTGTTGACCAACCATCAGAAACAATATGATGTAGTGTCAATAAAATGACATATTCTTCTGCATCTAATTGTAAAAGTTTCCCTCGTAATAATGGTGATTGAGCGAGGTCAAATCCTGTTTGAGCTTCCTTTTTTGCAAGGCGATATAGTTCTGTTTCTCGCTGTTTTTGGGGAATATTTTGTAAGTCAACAATTGGTAAATCCAAATTTACCGTATTAGAGATTACCTGGACTGGTTGCCCATCAACTATTACAAAGCTTGTCCGTAAAATTTCATGTCTTTTGATAATTTCATTAAGACTAGCTGCAAGTGCATTTATCTTTAATTTTCCCTGTAAACGTACGGCTCTAGGTAAGTTGTAGGTAGGGCTACCTGGTGCAAACTGGTCAAAAAACCACAATCTTTGTTGAGCAAAAGAAAGAGGTATATTTTTATCTCTAGGAATAAGTGAAATTGTTGTAATTTCTTGTTTATTACCCCGTATCGCTGTTTCAATCTGCTTTCCTAGTGTAGCTAAAGTTGGAAATTCAAACAGTTGTGGTAAAGGAATTTCTACTTCAAAAGTAGTCCGAATACGGGAAATTACTTGAGTAGCTAACAGAGAATGTCCGCCTAAATCAAAGAAATTATCATTAATACTAACCTGTGATACATTCAACAATTGCTTCCAAATAGCCGCTAATACTTCTTCTACAGGAGTACGGGGAGGAATAAAAGTATTTTTTCTGTTGACTACTTTTTCTGGTGCAGGTAGAGCATTACGGTCTACTTTACCATTAGTTGTGAGGGGTAAAGTTTTGAGAATCACAAAGGATGTAGGTATCATGTACTCCGGCAACTTTGTTTTTAAGAAGTTGCGGAAATCTAATTCTAAATTATACTGATTTCTAGTGACTATATAAGCAACAAGACGCTTTTCTCCTGATATTTCTTCCCTAGCGATAACCACAGCTTGCTGTACTTCTGGATGTTGAGCTAGAGTTATTTCTATTTCTGCTAATTCTAGGCGATATCCTCGGATTTTTACTTGATTGTCAACTCTACCCAAGAATTCTATATTACCATTTTCTAAATAACGAACTTTGTCACCTGTTTTATACAGTCGTAATTCTTGATTTAGTAAAGAATGAGAAATAAAACTTTTGGCTGTTAGTTCAGGTTGGTTTAAATAACCGCGACTTAATCCTGCACCTCCAATATAAAGCTCACCCGCTACACCCAGAGGTACTGGT
>DATGXQ010000326.1:0-9661 GCA_035298905.1 Nostocaceae cyanobacterium
GGAACTTCGACCCTAAAGCTCGGAACTTCGACCCTAAAGCTCGGAACTTCGACCCTAAAGCTCGGAACTTCGACCCTAAACTCTAGACCGCGCGAAATGGTCGAGGAGTTCGCGGTGCAGGAAACGATAGCGCCCACCAACCCGCAACAGCAAGCGCCTTTCAACGCAGTAGTTGAGGAAGCGGGCAAGATTCCAAGGTGCTTTGCCACTAAGCCAAAGGACTAAGCGCAAGCAAAGGTGCTGCACACAGGCAAGTCCACCCCCGAACAAGAAACCGAAGAATAGTGACATCAACAGCCCAGAAAGCAAATACTGGGGTTGGGGTAAGTTGCGGAAAGAAATATCTGGCAAATTGAGCCAGTTGTGCTTTTCTGCTAATCTGGCAACTACCAAAATCGCCATAACAAAAATCAAGCCGAGGGGATAACTAAAAATTGTGATCCAGAACATACTTTGCAAAGAGTTCCATATGCCCTGGTTAGGACGCGATCGCTGTTTTAATTCCTGCTTCAGCCCAACTATTAAACCTCCTATCAACCCAATTATTAACCCTCCTATTAGTCCGATTATTAGCCCCCCTTCTACCCACCCAACTATAAACCCTCCTATCAATCCAACTATCAGCCCAATTATCAGCCCGACTATCAGCCCGACTATCAGTCCTCTACGCAAACGGTTTCTTGTAATTTGAAATGCTTCTACAAGTTCAATCTCATCTGTCTTACCTATCAGCCCACCCATCAGCCCGCCCATCAGCCCGCCCATCATCCCGCCTATTAGCCCGACTATCAGCCCAATTAACTGGACTGTCAACACTACTCCTATCAGTCCAAGCATCAGCCCAAATATCAAATCGCTCATTAGCCCATATATAGACTGATAGTGCCTCTGTAACCCTTTAGACTCAATCCAACTCGGTTGTATTTGCTCAATCAGTAACTCTACTGTATTGTTACCTTGCAATTGTCGTGCTAACCAATTTAAAGTGCTGCGAGTTCGTTGCCAGTGGGGTTCATCCGCCACTGTTTTATATTCCCATTTACTCCCTTCCTTCTCCTTGCGTCGGTCATATTCACGGATATCTCTGGACAACTGCCTGTCTATATACTTCCCTAACAAGTCTGTTTTACCGCTAATAGGTTGCTGTGGGTCGTACACATCCGCAATTAACTTGAGGAACAATGGCACACGCAATAAACCCGGTTCACCTTCTGGAGTCGGTTCTAGCAGATTGCCCAAATCAGAATTACTTTGAATTTCTGACCATAATTCTGAGCGCTTTACACTTTCGAGATAGTCCTGAATTTGTAAATCAGATAATGGCTGGAGACACACCGCACCTCTCAAATTTTTGAATTTGATGTCTACTGCTGCAAACTCCTTGAGACGACAACAAACAACTAAATGAGGATAGTGCTTGGCAAATTCGTTAAGTTTAATAGTGCATTGTTTCTGCCGTTCTAATCCCAGTTCATCTAACCCATCTAACAGAGGTAATAAAACCTGTTGCTCTAGCCATCCCTCATAAATTTTAGATTTACGGTTTCCCCCGTGTAGTTCATAAAGTTGCTCAATCAGCCATTCTTTAATATTTTGGTTGTCATCCCGCCAAGTGGAAAGCTCAAATAAAACAGGAATTACAGTTTGGGAATTTTCCAGCGCACCACACACCAACTGTTCTGCTAAACTCAACAATGCTGTAGTTTTCCCTGCTCCCGGCGCTCCTAAAATTAGCAGTTTCCCCCCAACATCATCCCGCGCAAAAGTCTCAATCAGCATGGTATTGGCATCAAGGATACCGTAATCTTGGCCATTAATCTGCAAAGTGCGATTTACCCAAGATAGCTGTTCAGCAAAGGAAACCTGCATAGAAAGGCGCTGCTTTCCCAAAGTATCAGTCAAGCGTTGCCGAATATCCAGTAATTGCTTTTTTTCTAATAGCTGCTTTGCCCATTGCCAATTAACCTGCGGTGAGTCTGATTTATCAAACAACCGCAAGATAATGTTAGTAATAGTAACTCGGTTATGGTGACTATTCTGAAAACTGACTGCATCTCGCCAAGCCTGTACCTGCTGAACTTGACTATTCTCTAGTGAACTGCCACTAATATTCTGATTCTGCTTTGCCATTAGAACAATTCAAAATTCAAAATTCAAAATTCAAAATTCAAAAAACTCAAACAGAAAAAGGCTTTCCACCCTGTTCCCTGTTCCCTGTTCCCTGTTCCCTGTTTTTACATTTTGATTAAATGGGCTGCTACTCCTAACCAGGGGGTAATGGCTTGAAAAACTTCCCGTGCAGTTTGCCAAAGACTTTTTCCGGCTTCTGTGGTTTCCTTCATCGTGGTCAGAGTTTCACTGACTGGTTTTAGGTACTGTCCGACTAAATCTTTATTCCCTCCATCCTTGGCTGCTTCGCGCTTGGCGGGTCGCAAATAGTCTAAGAGTTCATCTTTTTCATTTTGAGTCAATGTAGCGGCTTTAATGGCATTTTCCAGATTTTCCAATTGCTTGACTACATCAGTGTTAGTCATCTGCTGCTGTGTTTCCAGTTGTCCCGATTGACTTTGAACTAAGTCACGTCCTGCTTGTCCTTGCTGAATCACTCCCCCAGTGGATGTTACACCGCTCATACTTTGGGACTGGCTTGGCTGTTCTGGTTGCTTCTTACCAAACATAAGATTTTTCCTGAGAGAATCTTGTTTAATAGTATACAAGCTCTCTAGAAAGTAGCAAATTAACTAGAAATAAAAGTATAAGTGGGATAATTATTCTGAGGTAACGATTCCACCACAAACGATGGCGAAAGGCTTGCTGGGGAAGTTTCTCAAATCAACTTAAACTCCAGACTTTGATATAAAGCCCCTGCTATGATATTTGAATATATGGAAGAAAATCACTATGAATGCCATAGTAAAACAATTTCTTAACACTTTTGACCACTTGACAGAATCCGAGCGAATAGAACTTGCTTTGGAAATATTAAAACGGGTGATTAATTTAGAATTTCCTCCTCTATCAGATGAGGATTTAGTGTTAAATGCTGAAGAACTTTTTTTACAATTAGATCAAGAAGAATTAAAAAAAAGCAAACCCCCAGTTTAACCAGAAGTTTGCCAAATCAGTTTTTATCTAACTCAATAAATTAAGCAGCTTGTTCTGCGGGTTTGGGTTGTTCACCAGAAGTAGCAGCAGCTTCAGCCGGTTTATCCTTCTTCTCGGACTCGTTGGACTGTTGTACTTGCTGTAGGTGAATGGTATTAACTTGGGTAATAAATTGTTCGATCGCTTGACTGATTTTTTGTTGCTGTTCCGCTTCGTCAGCCACATCAAAGGAACGGTAAGAGGGAGTAATTCCCAGAATAAATTTCTCTTGTTCTGCTTCTAATAATTCTACAGCAGTATTAGCCGCAACCCAATTCTTTTGGAAAGGAAATGAGGTAACAATACTGGCGATAATAGAAGCAAGTGCTGGACAAATTACAGGTAGCCATTTCAGCCAAGCTTGCCCTGCTTCTAGCTTATCCACCAATACTAAAATCGGAGTCACACCAGATAAAACTACGGTGGAAATTTGCAAAATATAGTAAATACTTCTTGATAGATTCCTGGCTTGTTTATAATCATCTATCAAGTCTTGGCAATATTCTAAAGCCTTAGCTCTTGCCGGAACGATTGTGTTATGATCCAAGGAATTATTGTTGTTTAATAGAGATGTATAAAGTTCAGCTTTTTGAGTGAGTTCTGCTCTTTTTTGCAGTTTTTTAGCGTAGCTGACCGAACCACGATTGAGCAGGAGTAAAAAAACTGCTATTCCTAAAACAATGATGTCTTTAATTACAAATTGTTCATTACCGGAAAACAAGTAGAAAATGAAAACAGCACCGACAATTAGGGCGGCTAATAAATAATCAATCAGCTTGAAAAACAACAGCATTTTTTGATTCAGTGAATAAGATAAAATTTCTCGTGGTTTTAATTTAGTTTCCCTCTAGTTATGCGGATAATTAAGATTTCATCCGAAGTAGAGATTACTTCGCACTCTGTCTAAATTAAGTCAATTTTCACAGCATAACCAGCTTTAGTCAACCATACCAGATACTACACTACAGTCAAATCAAGTACAAGCAATTTTCATACAAAATACTAATTACCAAATTGTGAAAAATATCAAACTGCTTTGTCTCTAGCTAGATTCTTACAGTATTTATTATGCTTAGTCCACGCTTTCTTTACTGGTAACAGAGTATTTATAGCTGAATATTAAATTTAGTAAAGATAAAAATCTTGATTTCCTGACAAAAGTAAAAATAAGTTTTCCTAATTTTTAATTTGCTTTTGATCAGCTAATTTAGTTAAGATTTGTAACTGCTATTCTTGAGAAGATACAGCAGATTCCAGGTAAATAAGGTACAAATTTTAGAAATAAAGCTTTATCCTAAGAGACTTTCAAGCCTGTTCCCTGTTAAGAGTTCCCTCCTGTAATTGAGGGTTTTGTTTATCCCCCAACATTTGCCATAATTTTCTTGCTACCAGTACACTAATAGCTGCACTTCCTACCATTTCAACTGCTTTAGCGGCGGTTTTTTCTGCGCTTTCTGAGGTGAGGTAACGCTGAAAAATTTCTGTATTTAGCCATTCCGTGGTGACTTGAAAGTTATGTATAGGGGTGGGTAGAAGTTCGAGGTATGTACCTTGACGGATGAGGTGCGCTATTTCTCCGGTGACTTCAAAGAGGTTGTAAATGTTAGCTGCGGCTTGATTTAAACCCAGTTTTAATAAAGTACCACGAATATTAACTTGGGCTGATTGTAATGGTTGTTTTAATTCTAAGGCTTTAAGGTTGTGTGCGATCGCCTTTCCTTGTTGATATGCTACTTGCGCGGTTGGTGGTAAGGGGTTTTCTACCATTACAGCACAGTCACCACCAGCAAACACTTCGGGATAATCTAAGAGTTGGAGAGTAGAACTAACTTGCAGTTTACCATGATGATCTCGGTGTGCGGCTGGTACTGCTAAATTTTCAATTAGTGGATGGGTAGCAGTTCCAGCTGTCCAAATTGTAGTACAAGTCGGTAAGGTTTTGATTTCTCCATATTGTTCATATTTTACAGCATTGGGTAAAACTGCGGTGACATTTGCTCCTAATAATAGTTCTACAGGTCTAGTGCGTTTTTGTAGTTGTGCTGTGGCTATTTCCCGCAAATGACTGTTAATATCACCTTGCAAAATTTCTGCACCATGATTTAACAAAAATATTTGTATTTGTTGAGAATTACCACCCATTGCAGTATACCAATGGGGTAGCAAATCCGCTAGAGTTGCGGACATTTCTACACCAGTGGGACCACCACCAACAACTGCTATAGTTAGTAGTTGACAGCGTGTGTTTTCGTCTGGGGTATTAAGTGCAGTTTGCAGGTTTTGGTAAAGATGATGATCAATAGCGATCGCATCTTTTTGAGAGTAAAATGGTAAAGCCGATTCTTTTGCACCTTGAACATTAAAATAACTGGGAACACTACCCACAGCCAATACTAAATTGTCGTATTTATAGATATCTCCAGAATTTAATTTTACTTCTCTTTGTTGTAAATCAACTGCTTCTACTTTATCTTGTACAAATGTCACCTTGCTACCTTCCAACAATTCTGTAAATTTGGGTAATACTTGCAAATCCTCCATCTCAGCACTAAAGTATTCATACAGTAGCGGCTTAAAGCAAAATCTATCATTCTGATCAATCAAAATAACTGAAGATTGATAATGTTGATGGCTAAGATATAAAGCTGTAAATAAGCCAGTAAAGCCACCACCAACAATAACGGTTTGAGATGTTTGTTTATTCATAAATGTCCTTGTTAAATTCCCAGAAATAAAACTATTAACAGCAAACTAAGACTAAGAGCAAAAATTAAAGCATATTCAAATCGACGGCTAAAAAATCCGATTACGGCAATTAAAGATAGTAGTAAAATAGCGATACCAATATATTGTTCTCTTTGCAGATTTTTAGCTATTAATGCATCTTGAGGATAGGTGGTAGGTACGGTTTCTTGAGTTATTAAGTATGGTTTTTGAGGTATATTCATAAATTTTGATTTAACGCAGATGGACGCAGATTAGATTGGTTATTGCCAAAGATAAAGAAGTGAAAATAATATCAGCCAAATAATATCGACAAAATGCCAAAATAAGGAAGTTGCTGTTACTCCAAAGTGACCATGTTTATAGTTACCAGGAATGAAGGAACGTATAAGCATGAATATTTGTAGAATGATTCCAGTAAAGACGTGTAAACCGTGAAAACCAGTCAGCAAATAAAATGTAGTTGCAAATAAACTTGTATTTATACCAAAAGATAAATTATGCCATTCTCGCCACTGTCCAATTAAAAATAATGTTCCCATTGCTGTCGTCGTTAGCCATAAACCACGAAATTTATTCATTTGACGACGTTTTAAATCACGTTCAGCAAAATAAATCACTAAGCTACTGGAAACTAAGATTATTGTGTTAATTGTAGGTTGAGTTAATTCTAATTTAGGTGTTTCTGGTGGTAGCCAATTATCTGTTTGTAAACGCAGCATCAAATAAGCAAAAAAGAAAGATGCAAATATCATGCTTTCCGAAAGTAAGAAAATTGTAAAACCAAATAATGATTTTTCTCCTACTCGGTGATGATGTCCCCCACCACTTGGTAAAAACTGCTGTAACCAAGCTGGTAAAGTTTGTTTCCATCTCTCTAAATCTACAGGACTTTCATCTTCATAACTTGGGTTTCTCATACTTTATCTAGCAGGGAACAGGGAATAGGGAACAGGGAAGAGTATGCTTTTAGTATGTGTAGGGTGGACATTTCTAGATAAATTTTGAATAAAAGCGAAAAATGGTAGGAAATGCCCACTATAACTATCTACTTTATATCATCTTGATTAAAATTTAATTGTCCATAACTATAAGGAGGAAAATTAACGATAGGCGTTTCTAGAAAATTTTCTTTTGGTGGTGGTGAAGATGTCATCCATTCTAACCCAGTCGCCCGCCAAGGGTTGTTAGTTGCTTTTGTGCCTCTTAACCAAGAACTGATAATATTAACAATAAATGGTAAAATAGATATACCTAAAAGAAATCCACCTAAGCTAGATAATATATTCCAATTGATATACTCTGGGGCGTAGGAAGAAAGACGGCGCAACATACCTTGTAAACCAAGGGGAAACATAGGTAAAAATGTGAGATTTGCCCCGATAAAAGTTAACCAAAAATGTAGCTTACCCCAACCTTCGGCGTACATCTTACCCGTCATTTTAGGAAACCAAAAATAAATTGCGCCAAAGATAGCAACTGTGATAGTATTATAAACAATAAAATGAAAATGACCAACTATAAAATAGGTGTTATTAACGTGTAAATCGAAGGGAACAGCCCCCAACATTACCCCAGTAATACCCGCAAATAAAAACATCACAACTCCAGCTAAAGCAAATAACATCGGAGTTTCTAAATGTATTTTGCTACGCCAAAGAGTCGCCGTCCAAGCTAATACTTTAATTCCTGTTGGTACGGCTACCAACATAGTAGTAAACATAAAAAACATTCGCATCCAACCAGGTGTTCCACTAGCGAACATGTGATGCACCCAAACCAAGGAACTAACTACAGCTACTCCCAAAGAAGCGATCGCCACTGAGCGATAACCAAATAGAGGATTACGGCTAAAAGCTGGTATAATCTCCGAAAAGATGCCAAATGCTGGTAAAGCCCAAACATACACCGTCGGGTGAGAGTAAAACCAAAACATGTGCTGATAAAGAATTGGATCTCCACCCCCCACAGGGTTAAAAATACTGGTTCTGAAAGTCAGATCAAATAGTAATAAAATTAACCCTCCAGTCAGGGAAGGAAGAAAGAATAATTGCAACAACTGGGCGCTAAGTACCGTCCAGACAAACACCGGCATTCTAAAAAATGTCATTCCTGGGGCGCGTAGCCAAACTATAGTAGTGACAAAATTTACAGCCGTCATGATCGAAGAAATGCCCAATAAAATTACACTCAAAATCCAAAATAATTGTCCGTTTAGTAAGTTTCCGTCGATATTTTGAGTGCTGAGAGGAGGGTAAGACCACCAACCAGATTGAGCGCTACCAGAAGGTAAAAAGAAACTTGAGAGTAAGAAAAAACCCGTAGGCGGAATTATCCAAAAGGCGATCGCATTTAACCGAGGGAAAGCCATATCCCTCGCACCAATCATCAATGGTACAAGGTAATTAGTTATACCACTTAAAGCCGGGATAATCCATAGAAAAATCATGATTGTCCCGTGCATTGTAAATAAACTATTATATGTTGGACGACTAACTAAATTTAACTTTGGTGTTAGCAACTCAGCACGAATTAACATTGCTAACAAACCAGCAATTAAAAAGAAAATAAAAGCAGTAACTAAATATTGAATACCGATAACTTTATGGTCAGTATTAAAACTAAAATATTCTCGCCAACTTGTTTGTTGTTCCCGTTGGCTAACTTCTGATTCATTAATACCAGAAATATTAGTCATTAATCAATATTCCTTGTTTATCATGTTCAAACGCGATTAAATTACTATCTCTATGGAATGAATTTATAGACGTTGTATTCAATGTTTCTAGAGATGCTGTACTATTTTTCATCTCCGCTAACCATTGTTGATAATCTCTAAGTGTGTCAACATAAACATCAGCCTCCATTAGCGCAAAGTCAGTACCGCTAAATTGGGAATCATGCAAACGATATTTGCCAACACGAGAAGGTGTAAATTGGAATACAATATGACGATGAGGAATAATATCTTGCTTTACACGAAATTCAGGAACATAAAAGCCATGTAACACATCCTCAGATTGCAAAACTAGACGTACAGGCTGATTAACTTGTAAATGTAATTCTTGATTACTAATGACCTTATTAGGATAATAGAAAACCCAATTCCATTGTTTAGCACTCACGCCTATTTCGGGAATGAAAATATTAGCTAAATTCTGATTTGGTTCAAGCAAAACTTTTTCCTTTTCTTGATGTTGAGGAATATCTGTAGCGTTAGCAGACTCCTCCCCAGGAAAACGAATTACCAATGGTGGTGTTAAACCTTGAAAATTCAAAGTTTGATAAATATTATAACTTTGACAAGCAATCCATACTACTAATATAGTGGGAATTACTAACCACAGTGTTTCAATTTTCCAATTACTTCTAGCAGGATGTCCTTCACTATAATCACCTCTAGGCACTCGATGAAAAATAAGAGAATAAATAATTACACCGACGATGCTAAGAAAAATCCATGCACCAACTGTTACCAAAAAGCTAAATAAATGGTCTACTTGTCTAGCTTCAGATGTAGCTTGAGGCGGCATCCAATTATAAGCCTGTTGTCCTATCCAATAACTAATAATAATAGTTACTGCTACAAAAATTGCTAATAGTAAGTTTTTAATAAAGTTCTCCATAATGGATAATTAAAAATTAAAAATTAAAAATTAAAAAAGCGAATTACTGTAAGGATTCAGTATTGATAATTTCAGACACAAACTGGATTATTCTCGCCAAATATAACTGCTATCTATCCCTTCTGTGATAATTATTGTGAGTTCTGACTCCTGAATTCTGACTCCTG
>DATGXQ010000327.1:0-8275 GCA_035298905.1 Nostocaceae cyanobacterium
TTTGGGCATAGACACCCCAGTTACCAGTCCAAAGCGGCATTAAACCTGCGGGGTGGGGTAGAGTCGTTAAAAAATTATCCCAACCAACATGTATTCCCCTTGACTCAGGAATGGCAACGTGTACCAAATGACCCGCCCAAGCCAAAGAACTCACACCAAACAACCCAGCCAAATGGTGATTTAGCCGAGGTTCAGCACTCTTAAACCAAGTCAAACTAGGACGGTACTTAGGCTGTAAATGTAACCAGCCAGCAAACAGGAACAGCGCCGCCAACAACAGCAGGAACACCGAACCCATATACAGTTCATTATTAGTCCGCATCCCGATGGTATACCACCAGTGATAAACCCCAGAGTAAGCAATATTCACCGGATAGTTAGCACCAGCCTGACTAAAAGCCTCTACAGCCGGCGCACCAAAATGCGGGTCCCAAATCGCATGTGCGATCGGTCGAATATGGATCGGATCTCTAATCCACTGTTCAAAATTACCTTGCCAGGCCACATGAAACAATAAACTAGAAGCCCAAAGGAAGATAATCGCCACATGACCAAAATGAGTAGCAAAAATCTTTTGATAAAGATTTTCCTCAGTTATTCCATCATGGCTTTCAAAATCGTTCCCCTGCGCCATTGCATACCATATCCGGCGCGTCGTGGGATCTTGAGCAAGATCCTGACTAAATTTCGGAAATCTTTTCGCCATGTAATTTAATCACATCCTCCTTTTCGCCAATTTCAAAACCTTTAGCTTGTAATCGGAGGTCAATCATATAGAAAAAAGTTATTGACTTTGATAATAAAACAGCCTGAATTTTTAAAGTTATACCCTAAGATAAATATCGCTAAAATACCTCTCTAGCAGTAAGTAAAATTTCTTCCATTCACGCTTACCTCCTACCACAGAAGGAAAATCATGTTCAGAAAACAAAAGCCCCGATGCTTTGAGAAACCGAAACTCTGAATCATCACATAAAAATTATGTCAACGTAGATTCCACCAATAGACAGAAGTTATTACAAATATTACCTATTACCGTATTAAGTAGCATTCTTAGCTCACCAGACTAATAGTAATTTTCCCTGTCTTTAATTAAAACATTATAGACAGCTAGATTAACTTATTCTCTTAATTTTGAATTTTGAATTTTGAATTTTTATTGCTTATGTTTAGTTTTCTCAAAGACATCAATAATTACGTTCAAGAATCTGTTCAAGCCGGTCGCTACATTGGACAAGGATTAGCCATCACCTTTGACCACATGCACCGCCGACCAATTACAGTCCAATATCCTTACGAAAAACTGATTCCTTCTGAAAGATTCCGAGGTCGCATTCATTTTGAATTTGATAAATGTATTTCTTGTGAAGTTTGTGTCCGCGTCTGTCCCATCAACTTACCTGTAGTCGATTGGGAATTTGACCCAGAAACCAAAAAGAAAAAACTCAAACATTACAGTATTGACTTTGGCGTTTGTATTTTCTGCGGTAACTGCGTAGAATTTTGCCCAACTAACTGCATATCATTTACCGAAGAATATGACCTTTGTGTGTATGACCGCCATCAATTAAACATGGATAACGTAGCAATGGGGAGACTGCCTTATAAAGTCACCGATGATGATATGGTAACACCATTAAGAGAGTTAGTTTATCTACCATCAGGAGTGTTAGAACCTCATGGAATACCTGCTGACGCTCATCGTGCTGGTTTATTCCCCTCAGAAATTATAGAACAAGCAGTAGAAGATAGAGATAGCTGATAATTACTCCCTCTGTCAACGATTTATTGGGTCTATTGTGGGTAGTATTGACGTAATTGTGAGTTAAGTCGATCGCTAAATCAAGTTTACTCTAATTTATTTTATTTAAGTGGCGATTGTAGAGGCAAAAATAATCAAACAAGCTTAAAAAGTATTAAGAAAGATTAATAATTAATCTTAGGTAGTATTTATACTACACCACAAGTACCTCATACTGCTTTAAAAATCTATTACGCTTATACAAGTAAAGTATATTTTACTTAGTTTATCAATCTATTTTTAATAAAAAATACCAGCTACAGCTTGCTCACACTAAACCTTATATCAATACCTAGCTGATAGTTACTCTTGAATTTCAGCTAACAAAAAATTAATTCTATATTTTATGTTATATTTAGATTAAGGAGAAATATTTTCGGCTCTGTGAGTTAGCTACTGACACCTTCCCGACTTTAAATCTCTACACTCTGTTAAATTCGGGATAGTTTGATGTCACTTTATCTTAAAGATTTACATTTTGCAGTCAAATAAGCAAATTAATTTTTCTGGAATTTACATTAATAACTTAACAATTTTTCATTGAATAATAAGAGTTACTTACATAATTATCCTAAGTGTTTTGTGAGTAAGTCTGTTGCCTATTGCTCACCTCAATTGTTAAATTTATTTAGACATATATAAACGATATTTACAGGGTTTTTTCACAAAACTTGGAGATACAAATGGATTCTCAAGAACTATTAAAACAATACGCGATAGGACAAAGAGATTTTACCAAAGTAAACTTAATTCGATTGTTTCTTACTAATGCTAATTTGATTGGTCAGCACTTAATAGGAGCATACTTAATTAAGGGAGATTTAACAGGAGAAAGTTTGATTGAGGCATATATTAGCCAAGCAAAACTTAATCAGTCCTCACTTCAAGATATCGCAATAATTGAAATATGCATCATTAGTGCAGAAATGATTGGTATGGACTTGAGTGGAGCAGATTTAAGTGATGTCGATTTTAGTCACGCTGATTTAAGTTGGACTTATTTAGGTGGAGCAAATTTAAGAGGAGCTAACTTAAGTAATACAGACTTAACAGGAGCAGATTTAAGAGGAGCAGACCTCAGTAGAGCTAACTTGATTAAAGCAAATCTTGATGGAGCAGACCTTGATGGAGCTTGTTTAGATTCTGCAAACTTGAGCGGAGCAGATATTGAAGGAGCAAATATGAACAGAACGGTATTAACAGGAGCAATAATGCCTGATGGTGATATTTATTAGCTAAAGATAATTAAAAAGTCAATTTGCGCGGGTCGGCATTAATTCTGTGATTCAGGCTTTAATTATGAAAAATACCCAGGTTTATGCCGACCAATATCAATTTCTGAATGGCTTTAAAGTGCTTTTAGTAGATAACAGTGCCGATTGTGTGGAATACGCTAAAACAGTTCTACAAGAGTTTGGCATTTCAGTAAAAGTAGCCAGTTCTGTAAGAGAAGCCTTGGATATAATAGCAAATGAAAAAATAGATTGCTTAATTTCTGAGATTGCTATATCTATAGAAGACGGCTACTCTCTAATTCATAAAATCAGAATGTGGGAAAAATATCAAAATCTCCAACCAATTCCAGCGATCGCTTTGACAGCTTATTGTACGAAAAAAGGATGCTTTTCTGCTTTGAATGCAGGTTATCAGGTGTATACTACAAAACCGATTTATCCTAGTGATTTACTAAACTGTATAGCCTATCTAGCACGTTAACAGATGCAAATTAGTTACCCCATATATATGATAGTTTATCAGTTTGTTAAGATAGCGATCGCTATCCCTAGATTTACTCCAATCAATCTTATCTTTCCCCTAATATAATTTTGCTTGCTGTTCATCCCCTTCTATCTTTGGTAGTTGTTGTCTAATAGGAATCTCAATTATAAACTCTGCACCTCTACCAGTTTGAGAAATACATTCAATTTTACCTCGATGTTTTTCCACAATAATTTGATAACTAATTGATAAGCCTAAACCTATACCTTCACCCACAGCCTTAGTAGTAAAGAAAGGGTCAAAGATGCGTTGTTTAATTTCTTCAGTCATTCCTAAACCGTTATCTTGAAAAGAAATTCTTACCCAGTCAGAATTAAGTAATTGAGTATCAATAATAATCTGAATAGGATAATTACTTTGTTCTGTAAGTGATAATTGTTTATTACGCAGAGATAACGCATCAATAGCATTATTGAGAATACTCATAAATACTTGATTGAGTTGAGAAGCATAACAGTTAACTAAAGGTAACTGAGCATAATTTTTAATTACCATATTTTCCACATCACCTAATTTTTCTCTAAACCGAGATTGTAAAAGCATCAATGTATTTTCAATTCCCTCATGGATATCTACAGGTTTCATCTCAGCTTCATCCAACCGTGAGAAATTACGTAAACCCAAAACAATATTGCGGATACGTTCAGCACCCACTTTCATCGAACTCAGAATTTTTTGTGAGTCTTGAGTGAGAAAATCTAAATCTATTTCTTCGATAATTTCTTGGACATATGGTGAAGGATGAGGATATTCTTGTTGATATGCTTCTACCAACCGGAGTAAATCATTTATATAATTATTCGTAGGCTCAATATTGGCATAAATAAAATTAATGGGATTGTTTATTTCATGAGCTACACCTGCGACTGTTTGTCCTAAACTAGACATCTTTTCCGTTTGAATTAACTGCATCTGAGTACGTTTCAATTCATCTAATGCTTGTTCTAATTGTAAATTTTTAGCATTTAATTCTTGAGTTCTCTTAGCAACCTTTTCTTCTAAACTGGAGTAAAGTTGAGCATTTTCTAAAGAAATAGCTGCTTGAGAAGAGAGAAGTTTTAATATTTGCGATCGTTCAGGAGTAAACACACCAATAGTTAGGCTATTTTCTAAATAAAGAATACCGATAAGTTTTCCTTGATTGAGAATAGGAGTACATAATATTGATTTTGGTTGATTTTTGATAATATAAGGTTCTGAAGAAAAATTATTCTCATTTATGGCATAGTTAATTAATATATCTTCTCTACTATTATAAACATAATTTATAATACTAATTGGCAGATTTTGAACAGTATTAACTGGAATAGATTGTAAATCACACTGTTGATAGTTTTCACTGTAAGCTACTAGGATTAAATCTCCTTCTTTCTGGAGAATTAAAGCAGCTTTATTTGCTCCTACATTCTCTAGAGTTACTTGCATTAACTTAGAGATTAACTTATCAGTACGAATTTCCGAAGAAATAGCTAAGGCCGCTTTAGTCACAGTTTCTAAATCCAACTGTGTTGAAATATTCGTACTACTAGAATCAGTAGTTGAGCTAGACATTAAATCATTATTATCATTAAAATTGATGTTGTTTATTTGTGGATTAATAATAGAGCTAAGTAATTGAGGATAGGATTTTTTTAAATCTTCAACCTTCGCCTTAGCTCCCCAAATATTATAACAGTGACAAGCATCAATCAGGTAAGTTTGAGCAACCTTTTCTTTACCCCAATTGAGATAAAATTTAGCAGCCAATTCATTAGCTAAGGCTTGTTCTTGAATGTATTCGTTGGCTTTCGCTCCAGCAATGGCTTGATCATATAACTCAATAGCTTCTATTTTTTGTCCTAATACTCTACATTTTTCAGCTTCTACTAAATCAACTTTATGCTGGTAATTCATAGGGGCATAATGCGCCCAAAGCTTTAATTGAGTTTGGTTTTGATCCACCTGTTCTAAGACTTCAGATATCTCCTCTGATTGTAAATTTAAAGTAGCTATAGCAGTCAAAGAATCATAGAAATAAAACACAGATACACCAACATTACCAAAAATACCTATTAAATATTTTCTAGCTTCAACTGCATAGTTTTTAATTAATTCAATTTCCCCAAATATATAGCCAAGCGTCAGTTTAGCTAAATAGAACCAACATAATCCAGTCCAATCGCAAGCTTGGCTCAATACAGATAGTAATGTTGCTTCTTCTGAAACTTCTCCAGACAAAATACTGGGATGCTCTGTACTATTCAACAAATTTAGAATAAATTGCCAATTCATCCGACAATAATTCGCTGTTATTAATTGATTTAATTGTACTAGACTGTTATAGTACATAGTATTCTGCTTTACTACGGTAGTCAGGGAATGACTACACCACCAAGAGTAGCCACAAAACAGCGAAGCACTATATCCTGCATACTCATAATTACCAACCTCTAGAGCATTTGTATAACCATTTTTTAATAGTGGTAATGCTTCCTTGATGTGAAATTTACGATGCAATATATATGCCCCTACGACATTTAATACTTCTGGTTTTACAGCTTTAGCATCCAATTTAGCTACGACCTGAAGTGCCAACTCACCAAACTTTACTCCTGTATTGATATTTTGTAAAAGATTACAAGCAATCACACCATAACAGGAATATGCGAAGGCAGAAGCAGATGTATTTCCATATTGAATAGATAGCTTGACTGAATTAGCAGTCAGTAATGAAAACAAGGGAGAAGCACAAATGTAAGCAGATCCTATAATGCTATTGCCAATTTGAAGAATAGAAATTTTTTCCCTATCTGTCATGATGGGTAAGTGAACTAAATCAGCTATTTCCTTGCCTTCAATTAGTTTTTCAATCTCTAACAATGCCTGTTGAATATCATCCTGTGTCGGTGTTTTGGGAAAGGAAACACCCAATTTTTCTAATAGTTGTAGTCCTATAGAAATAGCTGTGTAAACTTTATTTTGAGAAGCATTTGCTTGAATTTTAACCAGATAGACATTTACCTGTTCTAGTAAATATTTCGCTTTAAAAATGACAGTTTCCGTCAATTTTTCCATGCTTTCAAAGTCACAACATAAAAAAGCCAATTCTGCTGCTAAATCATGGAAGTCTAAACACATTTTATATTGCTGCTGCCAGGCATTTTCTCCTAACAAAGACAGTCCAATTCTGGCATATTCACGTCCTGCTTGATAGGCAGTGGCACTTTTAGCTTTGCGGCAAGCAATCAGATTGAGTTGGGCTAGTTCATTGCGTTCATTTTGTTGAGTAATTAAAGTTGTTCCATAATTTAATTGATTCACCAGTTCAAAAATTCTCTCTTCTCTGGCTACTAGAGAAATTTTCTTTAACAGCAGTTGTCCAATTTGGTAATGTGTTGCTTGCTTTTGCTCTTCAGGAATCAAAGAATAAGCAGCTTGCTGAACGCGGTCATGTAAAAACTTGTAATTAACAATTTGTGTATCTTGCTTAATTTCTTGAACATTATTGTCTAAATAGAACTTATAAATTTCACTTTGCGGTAAAATTAAGCCTTCCTGCAATGCTTTCCATAAACCTGCTGCTGTTTCTACTTCTGATTTTCGTAATACTATTGCTAACGTTGACAAATCAAACTGATTTCCAATACAAGCTGCTAATTTTAAAATATTCTGCGTTAATTCTGGCAACTTCTTTAATTGTGTTCCCATGAATTCTACTACATTATTCGACAGTGCTAATTCCTTAATCCTGGTAATATCACACTGCCAATTTCCCACATTCCAGTCAAATTTAATCAGCCCATCTTCATGAAGTGCTTTAATAAATTGAGTACTAAAAAATGGATTACCTAAAGTTTTTTGATATACTAATTGTGTTAATGGTTGAGCAATTTCTGATGCACAACTTAAGGTATCCGCCACTAATTGATTTAAACTATCCTTACTCAAAGGAGCAAGATAAATAGTATTGATTATGGCTTTTGCTTTCTTTATTTCTTCCAGAGTGAGCATTAGAGGATGAGCAGCAGATACTTCATTATCTCGATAAGCACCTATTAATAATAAATACCCTCCTCCTAATTCACTCATTAGTAATTGTATTAACTTTAGTGATGATGAATCTGCCCACTGTAAATCATCTAAAAACATTACTAATGGATACTCTTTAGTTGTAAACACATTGACAAATTTCTGAAATAATAAATTAAACCGATTTTGGGCTGCCGTACCTGATAATTCTATTGCTGCTGGTTGTTGACCAATTATTCTTTCTAATTCTGGAATTACTTCAATTATTACTTGTCCATTTTCACCCAATGCTTCTAATATTTTACTTTTCCATAACTGAATTTCTGCCTGACTTTCTGTTAATAACTGACCCATTAAATCTCGGAATGCTTGTACAAAGGCACTGAAAGGAATATTTTTTTGAAATTGGTCATATTTTCCTTTGATAAAATAGCCCCTTTGCCTTACAATTGGTTTATGAACTTCCTTGACTACTGCTGTTTTTCCAATACCTGAAAACCCCGCAACTAGCATCATTTCTGTTTCCCCTTCACTGACTCTAGTAAACAGGGGAAACGCATCTAAATTTTTTTGACAAAAGACAATACATATGCAGGTAAAAAAAGAAAGTATTTACATGATATAAAGCAGCATGAAAGCAAATATTAAACAGAGGATTAGAGTGTTAGTTGTTGCATAAATAGAATC
>DATGXQ010000328.1:0-1508 GCA_035298905.1 Nostocaceae cyanobacterium
GGGAGATGGGGAGATGGGGAGATGGGAAAGATTTGAGTAGGAAATAGGGAATAGGAAAAGGGAAATAGGGAAAGGGGAATAAATGTTTGTGTAACCTGCCTTGCATAAGGAAAAAAGGTAAATAAGCAATCAAGCAGAATAATTTACACAACCTCTTTTACTGTTCCCCGTTCCCTGTTCCCTGTTCCCTTATTTTGTAGATGGCTGATATTTCAAAAAGTATTGAGCCTGCCACTCTTCACCCACAGGATCGCTGACGGTTACTATCAAATTGTCAGGACCAACAGGCACGATTCTAGAAACAAAATTCCAATCTAAATCATTCCAATGGTGGGAGTAGTTGTATTCAACAATTTGATTAGATTTAATTGCTTGCTGGCAGTAGTGCCGCCGCAGATCACCTATTTCCGAGTCATTAACATCTACACTATTTCCCAGCAAGATATCAGCACTTTTATTCAGGCGATAAGGATTGAGAGTCTTGACATCCAAGTAAACTAATTTATCAGCGTCCATCAAATAAACTACGGTTCTAGCATCACTCCAAGCTGTGAGAATGCCTTGCCATTGTTCAGCACGTTGGATGCAAATATCACGGCTAATAATTAGCTGTTTATCGTTGTTTTCCATGACGATTAAATAGGGTAAAGGTGTACTATAAATCATTGTACCTGGTGCAGTGAATGTATATTCTAATTCCCTGCCAAAATCTATATTTAAAGTTTGTGGTTCTTCAGTTTCAAAGTTAGGATCATCAAAATCAAAGTAATTCCAATGCTCTCCAAGCCTGAATCTATAACCGACAAGACTCGGTAAATTTAATTCCCTCAGTTGTTGTTTGATGATGTGCTGATAACTCCAAATTAAAGCCATGAGTATGTCATTAGATTTGACATCAAATCTAATGCAGTGCAATTCATTATGTGGATTACTGCCAATCCATTCTTGTTTTGCTCCGTGGGATTCGATGTAAATCTTGTCGCAAGCTGATAATAAGCCAACAATTTCTGGGTTGTTGGGAAATATTAAGGGTAACTGTTGGGGATTAATTAGGGGTTCTTCTTGCTCAGAATCTGCCCCGTAGATATCCAATGACTCAAGTTCATCTTCATAAAGAAAAGCCAGTTGGCAATAATCATCAGATTTAGGCTGCTTTTGTCTTTGACCGTAGTCTAAAAAGAAGTAATGGGTCTGCAATACAACATAAACCCAGCCAGTATAATCTGCATGGAAGTATAAAGGGTGGGCATAAAATCTGCCGACGATTGTACCACCACGATAATATGGCGGGTCTTCACCTTTTGGCATTTTAGGTGATGTCACTCGCTCACCAATGAAGAATTTATGTGCGGTAAACTCCTTAAAACTAAATGGAAAATTACGCATCTCAACCATGATTACCCTACCTGAAAGTTGCAATTGATGATGATTGGAGTGAATATTTAAGATTGGTTGATTGTCCCAATTCTTCTAAAGTTAGTTACTCAAATGTGGTTTTATGTATGGCC